>JBEVDC010000134.1:0-4621 GCA_040514195.1 Candidatus Limnocylindrales bacterium
GCGCCTGGATCTCGAGGATGTTGGTGTAGGCCATGGTCGCCGACGGCACGTAGAAGAACATGAGGTAGACGCCGGTCACGGTCAGGACCAGGAACAGGAAGAAGCTCAGCCCACCCAGGCAGAAGGTGTAGGCGAACTTGACCGCGTGCTGTCGCACCCGCACGGGATGGATGTGCAGGAACACGTTGTTCATGACCGCCATCGCCCGCGACCGCTCGTCGTTCGGGTAGGGCTGGCGGAAGATCGAGCGCCAGACGGCGCTGCGGCGGATCCCTTCGTCGATCCGTTCCAGGAAGCTCACCGCATCGTCCTCATCGCGGCGGCCGGAGCCTGGGCGCGCACGACGGCACCCCGCATCTCAGCCCTCACTTGGTCGTTCCCCCTGCCTCTGCCTGGTGGCCGGTCCCCGCGAGCGCGAGCTGCGTGTCGCGGTAGCTCTCCTTGTAGAGCCGGCCGTCGCTGGAGATCTCCTGCAACTCGAACCGCTCCATCGTAATGGCGTCGTACGGGCAGCGCTTGACGCACAGGGCGCAGCGGATGCAGCGCTCCTCGTCCAGCACCATCGCGGCGCCCTGGCTCCAGCCGTAGGCGTCCACGAGCTCCGGCAGGGCGCCCTCCGACTTCATCTGGTTGACGTCGATCATGTGGATGACGCCCTCGGGGCAGACATCCGCGCAGGCGCCGCACAGGACGCACCGGAAGGGGTCGAACCAGATGTTGTAGTTGCACATCAGGCAGCGGGTCGACTCGGTGATGGCCTGATCGGTGGTGTAGCCGCGCTCGACCGGGGTGTTGAAGTTCACCTGGGGCTCCGTGGACGGCATCCGGGCCGAGGTGGCGACCATGGGCACGTGCTGGCGCGGCAGGACGTCGTACAGCTCCGGCATCTCATGGCGCCAGGAGCTGACGATGCGCACGTTGGCGTCGACCTGCACCGTGCTCCGACCGGCCAGGTAGCGATCGACTGCGTACGCGCACTTCTTGCCGTGGCCGGCGGCCTCGATGAGCGTCGTCGGTCCGGTCACGAAGTCGCCGCAAGCGAAGATGCCCTTGACGTTCGTGGCGTAGGTGCCAGGATCGACCTTGACCCGGCCGCGGTTGATCTCGAAGCTCGACTCCACGGGCAGGAAGGTGTTGTCTGCAGCCTGGCTGACGGCCGGGATGACGGTCTGGGCCGCGATCACGAACTCTGAGCCCGGGATCGGCACCGGTGAGCGGCGACCGGTCGCGTCGGGCTCACCGAGCCGGTTGCGGATGAAGCGTACGCCGGTCACCTTGCCGTCGGCCCCGATGACCTCGATCGGGCTGGCCAGGAACTCCATGCGCACGCCCTCGCGCTCGGTCTCGCCCAGCTCCTCCTCGTCCACCACGAGCTCTGAGCGTGTCCGGCGGTAGGCGATGGTCACGTTGGCCGCACCGTGCCGAAGGCTGGTGCGCGAGCAGTCCATGGCGGTATAACCGCCGCCGATGACGACGACGTCGGACCCGACCTCGAGCGCCTCGCCAAGGTTGGCCTTCTTCATGAAGTCCACGCCGTACTGGATGCCATCGAGGTCCGAGCCCGGGACGTCCAGCCCGACGGCGTCCATGGCCCCTGCGCAGATGGCCACGGCGTCATAGTCGGCCTGGAGCTGCTCGAAGGTGATATCCCGCCCGATGCGGGTGTCGAAGCGGAAGCCGACGCCGAGCCGCTCGACGAGTCGGACGTCCATCTCGATCGCCTCCCGCGGCAGGCGGAAGGCCGGCACGCCGATGAGCATCGTGCCGCCCGCGTACGGCAGCTCGTCGAAGACCGTCACCTGGTGGCCGACGGTGGCCAGCTCTCGAGCCACGGAGATGCCGGCAGGGCCGGCACCGACCACGGCGACCTTCGTGTCCTGGGGCGTGACGGCCGGCATCTCGTCCGGGATGCCCGAGGCCTCGTGCCACTCGACGAGGAAGCGTTTCATGGCCCGGATGGCCAGCGGCCGATCGATGTCGCCCCGACGGCAGGCCCGCTCGCAGGGTGCGGAGCAGACATAGGCGCACATGGCGGCCACCGGGTTCGGCTCCCGCGAGAGGATGTAGCCCTCCTCGAAGCGACCTTCAGCCGCGAGGTTCAGGTAGCCGCGGCAGTTGGTGCCCACCGGGCATGCTTCCTGGCACTCGATGTTGCACTGAAGCCAGGACGCATTGACAGGCTGGACGAGGAATTCCTGGTCGATGGCCACGGGCAGCTGCGACGCCTTTCCGATGCGCTGGGGGGCGTGGTCGGGGGGCTGGCGGACACTCGCGAATCTACCATCCCCGCCTGTCCCAGGGCGCGTCGGTCGGTCCGGCCACGCTCACAGGCGGCCGCCATGAGCGGTCACGGCGAGGTCGCGCCGACGCCGTTCTGCCGGTCCGGTTGACGCCCCGAGTCGTCGCAGCTACGCTCGGGGCCACGATGCGAGCCGCCCAGCCCGGGCCGATCCGGATCGACCGGTGAATGCCGCCGAGATCCTCTTCCTGGCGATCGGCCTCTGCCTCGGCATCGCGGTCGGGGCCGCGCTCCTCGACTTGATCCGTGCCCGGCCAGCGCCGCGCGAGGTGCGCCTGACCATCACTCGCAACGCCCTGCCGGTCCGCGAGCCCATGGCGACCGGCGTGGCCTTCGACCAGGCGGGCGGATCGGACCTGCGCGTTCCGATCAGGGTGGCGCGCGGGGTCGACCCGGCGTACGCTGCCATCCGGCAGGAGGGTGCCCCTGTGCTCGTCGGGTCCGTGGCCGCCGGTGCGGCCGTCGGGCGATCGAACGAGTCGGCAAAGAGGTCGGAAGGACGAACCGGGTTGGACAACGGCGACGATCCCAGGGCCATGGCCACCGATGCCGGGTCAGGCCCCGCTGCCGAGGCGCCACGAGCGGCAACGGTGCCCGACATCGAGGCGGCAGATCCGTGTGCCGCCCAGCGGCGACTGGCCGATGAACGCTGCGCCGTTGCCGCGCATGCGCGAACGCAAGCGGAGACCGCGGCGACCAACCTCCAGTATGCCCGACGTGCCTACGACGAAGTGGCGCACCGTATCGGCGAAGCCCAGGGCCGCGCCGATCCCCGCGTCGTGGATGCCGCCAAGGAGACCGCCCGTCGCGTCTTTCGCACCGCACGTGACCGGGCGACATCCCGGGCGGACCTGGAGCTCGCTGCGGCGACCTGGCTGACCGAGATCAATCGAGTCAACCTCCAGACCCGCGACGCGAGGATGCTCATCGCTCGTGAGGAGGCCGACACGGCCGCCCTCCTGGCGTCGATCGAACGGCAGGCACTCGCCGCCGATGCCGCGCGCATCACGGCCGAGGCTGCCGGTGAGGCCTGCGACGACGCTCAGGCAGCGCTCGCCGCCTGTATCGCCGGCGACCTCGAGGCCGTGGCGCGGTCAACGGCCGCCTCGACGCCGGTCACCGAACCGATCACCATCTGGGACCGCGACGACGGCCACCAACCGGTCATCGTCCGGCTGCTGCGTGGCGAGACCGCGGCCCGCGAACGTCTGGTGGCGGAACTCGCCGGTTCCGATCCGAACGAGCAACGGCGGCATCAGCTCTGGCTCAGCGAGCTGGTCGATGGGATCTTCGCGGCCAGCATCGAGACGGCCGTCCTCGACTTCCCCGCCCACCACCCATTCTGGTCGGCGTTCGATCGATCGCAGAGCCGGGACATCGTGGTCGCGCTCGCGTCACTCGGCTATCGCTTCGATGGGCTCGGCGGCTTCAGCGGTGGCCGTGTGCCCGGTCAGCGCGAGCTGTCGCAGGCGGTGGGGTATGCGGCGCTGGATCCGATCCGCATCCGCCACTGGCCCACGATCGCCGAGATGCCCGACCTCTTCCGCGAGGTGACCGTGGCCGCGGACGAATTCCTGGCCACGCGCGCACCGGACCTCGACCTCGGTGAGATGGTGGCCGTGCTCGGACGCCGCTCGGAGCAGCTATCGGAGCTTTGGAACCGCTGGGCTCGCGTTCGGCCGTTGCTCCTGATCGTCACGGAGTAACGCGCCCGGTCAGTCGAGCGCGATGACCCGGAACGTCTCCGCGCTCATCACGCCGCGGGCCTTGCCCTCCTCGGCGGCCCAATCCCGGATGCGCGTCTCGAGCGTCTCCGGCTCATGGATCTGGCTGCGATGCTCGCGCAGGGCGGCCACCTTGCGGTCGAGCGTGCCGCTCACGTCCACCCAGGCATTCGGTTGCTCGGTCCAGAAGAGGATCAGCCGGCCGACCGCGTGGGCCTCCAGGCCCTCACGTGCCAGGTGCGGAAACGCCATCGGGTTCCGCGCCGCCGGATAGACCGCATCGACGGCCGCCATGGCTGCTGCCCGGTGGTCGGTGTGCTGCACGTAGCCATCGGAGTGGAAGAGGAGCGTCGGATCGAACGTCAGCACCGCGTCGGGCCGCGCGCCGCGGATGCAGCGAACGAGCTGCTCGCGGAGCGGCAGGTCGTTCTCCAGCGCCCCATCTGGCCGATGCAGGAAGGTGACCTCGCGATAGCCGATGACCGCGGCCGCCGCTCGCTGTTCGTCCTCCCGCAGTCGGGCCAGCTCGAGTGGATCGGTGTCCGGATCGTCGGCTCCCGCGTCGCCGCTCGTGCAACACACGAGGTGCCCGATCGAG
>JBEVDC010000153.1:0-11377 GCA_040514195.1 Candidatus Limnocylindrales bacterium
GATCGCGTGGCAATGGATGTGAAAGCCCGCTTGATCCACGAGCCGAGCCACGTCGCGCAGCTCGCGCGGCTCGAACATGGCCAAGCCCCGGTTCGCCGTCGGCGCCCCATCGGCACCAAGGTACGGCTCGAGCATGGCCGCGGTGAAGTTCTCGACTACGCCATCGAGGAACAGCTTGACCCGGTCGGCGCGCATCCGACCGACTGAGTGCGTCCGGCGACGCTCGACCAGCCCGTCGAGCTGACCGCGGCCTGCCTGACGATCCCATAGCTGCGCACTGGTGACCCGGCCGGTCAGCTCGCCGCGCTCTGCCAACCGCCGATACGCACCCAGGTTCCCGTCGCGCCCCGCAGCCTCCTGCCAGGCGGTGATCCCGAAGCGGTGCAGCTCGGCCTGCCCGATCCGTGCGCCCTCCAGCCACTCGTCTTCGGTCGGCTCTGGGATCAACGGGTGGACAAGGAACATGGCGCCCTCGTGGAGCGTGCCCTGGGGCGACCCGTCCTTCTCCCGCTCGATGCGTCCATCGCTCGGATCCGGCGTCGAGGCATCGATGCCGGCCAGGGCCAGGGCCGCGCTGTTGACCCAGCTGCCGTGTCCGTCGCGGTTGTCCAGGACGACCGGCCGGTCGGCGACGATGGCGTCGAGCAGTGTCCGTGATGGCGTGCCGCCAGGGAAAGCGGACATCTCCCAGCCGCTGCCTTCGATGACCGGGCGGTCGGGGAACCCCAGCGCGTAATCCTCGACCAGGCGCAGGTAGCCGGCCGCGTCCCTTGCGGTCGAAAGGTCGCAGTGCAGTCGGTCGAGCCCCGCAGTGACGGGATGGACGTGCGCATCCTGGAAACCGGGCAGTAGCGTTCGGCCCCGAAGGTCGATCCGCCGCGTTCGCGGACCGGCCAGGTCGACCACATCAGCGTCCGATCCGACCGCCACGATGCGGCCGCCGCAGATGGCGACGGCCTGGGCGACAGGCTCGTGGTCGTCGACCGTGTGGACACGCCCGCCGACCAGGATCAGGTCGGCCGAGCCGGAGCAGGTCATGGCGCCGGAGTGTATCGGCGCCGGATCCATGATGTCGCTCGCGCGAAGCGTAGGGTGCGGGATGACCCGCTCGGACGAGCCCTTCGGCCCGTACACGTCGGAGCTGACGTCAGGGATACTGACGATCACGCTCATCCCGACCGTCAGAATCTTGGATCCGCAAGGAAGGTTCAGGCCATGAACAGCCCGATCGTGCGCCAGGTGATCACCCTAGCCACCGCGGTGCTCCTCCTTGCGAGCTGCGGATCTGGCGCCGCCTGGACCTACCCCCCGCCGGCGGCCAGCCCCCTGCCGGCGGCCAGTGGCGAGGCGCCTTCCAACTCGCCGGGCGCGAGCAGCGCGGCGCCCTCCAGCTCCCCGGGCGCGAGCGCCGCGCCTAGCCCGAGCGGCGTGGCAGGCCCGACCGGCGCCCCAGTTGCCGGCGCCCCGCTCCAGATCGAGGCCTTCGACCTCGGTTTCACGCCCAAGGACCTGACCGTCGACGCCGCCGGCACGTACACGGTCGAGTTCAAGAACACGGGTGCAATCGCACACGACATCACGCCTGACGGCGGCGAAACGCACACGGCACAGGCCGGTGAGACGGTGACGTTCGAGGTCGAGGTGCCAGAAGGCGGACTGCCCTTCGTCTGCTCCGTGCCCGGACACGCCGCCGCCGGCATGACCGGCACCATCGCCGTCGCCGGCTCGACTGCGGGCAGTGGCGACAGCCATGGTGGACCGGCGCCTGACACGGGCGCGGTGGAGGCCGATCCGAATGCGCCTGCCTACACCCTCGACGACCCGACCGCGCCGAAGGTCATGGATGGGGCCGTCCACGAGATCACGCTGACCATCGAAGAGAAGGAGATGACGGTCGCCGAGGGCTTCGTCCAGAAGGTCTGGACGTTCAACGGCAGCGTGCCCGGTCCGGTCGTACGCGTCCATCAGGGCGACACCATCCGGGTCCACCTCGTCAACCCGGCAGCCAGCGAGGTCGACCACTCCATCGACTTCCACGCCAGTCAGGTCGCCTGGAATGACGAGATGCGCTCGATCAAGCCGGGCGACGAGCTGATCTACGAGTGGAAGGCCGACTACGCCGGCGTCTGGATGTACCACTGTGGCACCGCACCCGCCCTGCACCACATCGCCAACGGCATGTTCGGCATGGTCATCGTCGAACCGGAGGGCGGCTTCAAGCCCGCGGACCACGAGTTCGCGATCGTCCAGAGCGAGTGGTACCTCGGCCCACAGGGCGAGATCACCGACCTCGCCAAGGCTGCGGCCGGCGCGCCGGCCCCCGACTTCGTGGTCTTCAACGGCGTGGCCAACCAGTACGTCGACAACCCCATCAAGGTCGAGACCGGTAAGACCGTCCGAGTCTTCGTCCTCGATGCCGGCCCGAGTATCGACAGCTCGTTCCATGTCGTGGGCACGATCTTCAACACGGTCATCAAGGAAGGCATCCAGCTGACACCGGAGAACGACGGTCACTACGGGTCGCAGGCCGTCGACCTCTCGCCAGCACAGGGGGCCATCATCGAGTTCACGACGCCCGAGGACGGGCTCTATCCGATGGTCACCCACGCTTTCAACTTCGTCGGTCGCGGCGCGCTTGGTCTCTTCCAGGCCGGCGACGGTGACCCCACGAACTAGCCTGCGGGCGACTCACCTGGATCGTCGGGTGGGGTCGGATCGAGCACGTCGCCGGCGTCATCGATGGTCGTGTCAGGCCCGGATCCGCGGTGACGGATCCGCTCTGCCAGGCCACGACCACCGGACGTCGCCCGACCGGCTGCCGACGCTCCGGCGCGCCCAGCCGTACGCCCGCCACGCACGGCGAGGCCGGCCATCGCCCGGCCGCCCCGCAACGTGACGCGGACGGCGCGGCGACCGACGCGAAGACCGGTCCGTGCGCCCGCTCGCGCCGTCCATGCAGCCAGGCGGCCGATCGCGACGAGGTCCTCCCGAAGCGTCTCGTCCGAGAGCCCGGCCGCTTCGAGGTGCATCTGTCGCCGTCCGGGCTCCAATGCGTTGAGGGCGAGGCGGATGGCCAGGATGGCAACGGCCAGATCGTCCACCTGACCGAGCACCGGCACGATGCCCGGGATGAGGTCGATGGGCGAAGCGAAGTAGGCGGCCGCCGCCAGGAGCGCAGCCCGGCGGTGCTTCGAGACGGCAGGGTCACGGAGCAGGGCGAGCGTCAGCCGGAGGTACCCTGCCGCATGGCCGATCAGGGTCGACCATGCCTCGCGCGGGAACGGGTCTGCACCGGTGGCCGTGGCCACCTCTGACGGCAGAGGCGCCTCGATCGGCGTCGCGGCGAGCGCCTCGTTCGGCGTGGGCGCCAGTTCGCTCGTCGAGGCCACCTCGATGGCATCGGCCTTGGCCCCCGCTGGTCTCGGCGCGTCGGTCATCGCAGATCGAGGTAGAGCGGGGCGTGGTCGGAAGGCAGCTTGCCCTTCCGTGCGTCGCGGTCGATCTCGGCTCCGATCGCCCGCTCGGCCACCGGTCGGGTGACGAGCAGGTGGTCGATACGCATGCCGAGGCCATTGTGGAAGTTGCCGGCCCGATAGTCCCACCACGTGAACCGGCCCGGCTCGGGGTGGAAGCGTCGATAGGCATCCTCGAGGCCCCAGTCGACGAGCGACTGGAAGTGAGCCCGCTCGGGCGCCGACGTATGGGTCGTGCCCACGTACGCGGCTGGATCGTAGACGTCGATGTCGGTCGGCGCCACGTTCAGGTCCCCACCCACGACGAGCGGCTGAGCCGGATCCTGCGCCTCGTCGAGCCATGTCCGCAGACGGGCGAACCAGGTCAGCTTGGCCTCGTAGAACGGTGTGTCGAGCGCCCGGCCATTCGGCGCGTAGAGGCACACGACCCGGATGCCGCCGCAGGTCGCAGCGATCATCCGTGCTTCGTGTGCGGGCGCGCCTTCCTCGACGTCGCTGCCGCCCACCGGTCCGAGGCCGAAGTTCGTGACGGCGTCCGCGATGCCGACGCGCGACGCGATGGCGACACCATTGCGGCCACCCTGACCGTGGTGGGCCAGCTCATAGCCGACCATCCGGAAGGGCATCTCTGGCGCGGCCTCGTCGGTCAGCTTGGTCTCCTGCATGAGCAGCACGTCCGGCTGTGCCTGGGCCAGCCAACCCTCGACTCGATCCATACGGGCCTTGAGCGAATTGACGTTCCAGGTCGCGATCCGCATGCCTGCAGCCTAGCAGCGTGCGCGATCTCGGCGGCGCTACCATCACGAGCGTGTTCGGTCGATCTCCGGCACCGACGCCGGCACCCGCGGCGCCACGCACCGGCCCCCTCTATCTCGGGCTCGAAGCGCGCGAGTGGGGCGTGGTCGCCCTCGGGACGCTGATCGGCGTCGCCCTCGGCGTGCTCATCCACTACGTCGACAGCCTGGCGACGGACGTCGCCTACATGGCCGACTTCGTGCGGGCGGTCGCGTACGTCGCGGCATTCGTGGTCTTCATGATCGGCATCGGCCAGCTGACGACAGGGCGCCGCACCTTGCTCCTGTTGATCATCCCGTTCGCTGTCGCGGCCGTCATCGCCTCCGGCTTCGGGCCGGCCGCGGCCCCACCGGCGCAGGTCGTCGGCAGCCTGGACCTGACCGTGGACGGATCGGTGGCCGACGCCGGGCCTGCCGTCTGCACCTGGGCCGCCGGGCGCGAGAAGATCGAGCGCATCAACAACCGCGGAGCGCTGACCGGCGACCGGGCATACGCGCTTGACGTGGATCGCGGCCGCTTGCGGGTGACCCTCGAAGTCGACGGTGGCCAGTATGTGGCGTTCGGCGCCGAAGCGTTCGCCTCGGTGTCAGGGCCCGCGCAGTCGGGGTCCATCCAACTTCCGCTCGTCCAGACCGCGCCTTCGGCGCCCGCGGACATCCCGGCCGCCGTGGAGTCGGTGATCGCCTGGGACTGCGAGCCCGCACCGGCACCCTGATATCGTCAGTCCGTTCGAGCCCCCCTGAACCGAAGAGGCCACCGATGGTCAAGATCCGCAAGGCGGACGCCGCGCTCATGGATACGCCCAAGGCCGCTGCCAAGCGACCGGAATTGACACCGCTCCAACGGGAGCGCCTCCGCCAGGAACGTCAGTTCAGGCGGCTCATCCGCGGCCTCCATGGACCCGATGATGTCTTCGAAGTCCGCCTGGACAAGGCCGACAAGCCGGCTACTGTGCGCCAGCGACTGATGAAGGTCGCCGCCCAACAGGGCGCGGACGTCGCCGTAGCCAAGCACGGCAACGGGTTCCTCGTCGGGCTCATGACGCCCGAGCGCCGGGCGCGCCGCAGGGGCCGGAAGCCCGCCGCCTGACGCGGCGCACGAGCGCCACCCCGGAAGGGCGAACCTGACCCCGATCAGGAACGCGGTGCGCGGGGCCCGAGCACGTGGCCTTCCGGGGTGCGGCGAAGGACGCCCCGGCCGTCCAGCTCCTCCAGGATGGCCAATGCGTACTTGCGGCTGGTGCCGGTCGCGTCGCGCAGGGCGGCCGGCGCAACGGCCCCAGACCGGGCCAGGGCCATGGCTTCCGCCTCCAACGCGGTGAAGGTCTCGGTGGCGTAGGCGAGGTCCGACTCGAGGCGCACGATGCGACCCTCTGCCTCGAGCGCGCGAACGCCCTCGGGCGGGCAACCCACCGACCGACTCGCCTCGGATAGCGACGGCGGGGCGGCGACCGACAGCGCAGCCACCAACCGGTCCATCGAGGCGCTCAGGGCAGCCGATCTGACGGGCGCGTGACGGGGCTCGCGGACGAGGTCGCCCTCGCGCACGAGTGCTCCATCCTCGACGAGTCGCTGGACCACGGCCGCAGCATCGCCGACCGTCAGCGATGCACCCGGTGCCGCACGTCGGAGCGCCGACATCGAGGCGGTGCGCGCGATGGCCAGGGGAACGCCCGACGCTGACGGGTCAGCGAGATGGGTCGTGGCCACCGCCGCCAGTGCGGCCATCGATCCGGCCGCCACGACCGTCGGATCCACGTACCGATCGCCGAGCACAGCGACGTCCGACGCGAGGGCCAGCGCGTCGGGTGCGGCGTCGAGGACGGCGGCGATCGCGGCGGCATGGTCCTGCGTCAAGCCACCGTGTGCCACGACGAGGGTGCGGAACCGGTCGCCCGGCGTCGTGGAGCGTGCCAGCGCTGCCAGGCGAGCACCGTCGAGCCGCCGGCGGACGAGCCGCGCTGGCGGCGCAGGGTCGAGGACGCGTCCGCCGCCTGCGGTCTCTGCTGGCGAGGGCCAGCGGAGCACGAAGCGGTCGTCGAGTGCCGCAGGCATCGGCTCGGCAAGGATCAACGCGCCCAGGATCTCCCCGTCGCCCGAAGCCTCGGCGGCCATCCGCAACCGCCCCAGCGTCTCCGCCGTGGCGAGGTGGACGCGCAACGTCGCGCCATCCGTGAGCGACCGCCCGCCGCGGCTCTGCCGCACCGCCACCAGCATCCGCGTCGTGGCGTGAACGGCCGGCCCTGCCACCAACGCCATACCGCGCGCGACGTCGTCGCGTTCGACGCGCGCCAGATTGAGTGCCACACGGCCCGACTCGGGCGTCGACTGGATGGCTGCCCCGTGGACCTGCGCCTCTCGAACGCGCACCGACCGACCCCCAGGCTCGAGCCGGAGCGTCTGGCCCGCTGCCACGGAACCCCCGCGTAGGGAACCGGTCACGATCACGCCCCGGCCACGGGCGATGAAGACACGGTCGATCGCCAGCCGAGATCCTCCCCGCGCCGCTCCGCGCAGGCGCATCCGCGCAGACAGGGCCGCCAGCTCCTGGTGGAGCACATCCATCCCCTCGCCGCTGACCGCGGAGACAGACACGATCCGGGTCCGTGAGAGTGAGGTCGGCGCCAGCAGCGCGCGAACCTGCGTCGGTCGACTCGAACGCCGGGGGTCGGTCGGATCCAGGAGGTCGAGCTTGGTGAGGACAACGACTCCGTCGTCGATGTTCAGCGCGTCCAGCAGCCCCAGGTGCTCGATGGTCTGGGCCTTCGGGCCCTCGTCGGCTGCCACGATGAGCATGGCGGCATCGATCTCGCCGGCACCGACGAGCATGTTGCCGACCAGCCGATCGTGCCCCGGTACGTCCACGAAGTCGAGCTCCTGGCCATCGGGGTCGTTCGCGTCGCCTGGCAGCCGCATGTGGGCGTAGCCGACGTCGATGGTCATGCCGCGCCGTCGCTCCTCGGGCAGGCGGTCGGCGTCGATGCCGGTCAGGGCGCGAAGGAGAGCGGTCTTGCCGTGGTCGATGTGGCCGGCGGTGCCGACGACGACCGTCACGCGGGTTCCTGGTACGGCCCTGGTTGCCCTGCTTGCCCGCCCAGGGCTCGGGTGATCGCCCCCGGCATCGCCTCGTCCCAAGTCGGCTCGACCGTCCGCAGGTCGAGGATCACGGCATCGTCATCGATGCGACCGATGATCGCGGGTGAGCCGACGCGCAGCCGCCGCAGCGTCTCCTGCGCCCTGGGACCGGGCAGCGCGAGGCCCCACGAGGGGAGCGTCTCGCCCGGTAGCGAGCCGCCGCCAACGGTCGCCTCCAGGGGCACCACGATCGGGGTGTGACCGAGCCGCGCCAGCTTGCCAGCCAGCGTCTCGGCCCTGGACCGAAGCACCTCCTCGGGCAGGGCGATGACGCGCCAGACGGGGATCTCGATCGTCGCGAGCCCGGCGCGGTAGAGCCCCAGCGTCGCCGCGATCCCGGCCAGCGTCACCTTGTCGGGGCGCATGGCGCGTGCCAGTGGATCCTTCCGGATGCGAGCGATGAGATCCGACCGTCCGACCACCAGCCCCGCCTGCGGGCCCCCGACCAGCTTGTCGCCGCTGAAGCAGACCAGGTCCGCGCCCGAGGCCAGGCGCTCCATCGGCGTGGGCTCATGGGCCAGGCCGAAGGCCGCCGTGTCGAGCAAGGCCCCGGAGCCGAGGTCGTCCACCACGATGGCGCCGAGGTCATGGGCCGTCGCCGCCAGCTCGGCCGGGTCCGCATCTTCGACGAAGCCCTCCATCCGGAAGTTCGACGAGTGGACGCGCAGGATGGCGCGCGCCGCGCCCGACTCGAGGGCCTCGCTGTAGTCGGCGATGCGTGTCCGGTTCGTGGTCCCCACCTCGACCAGCCGCAGGCCCGCGCGTCGGATGATGTCGGGGATCCGGACGCCGCCGCCGATCTCGAGGAGCTCGCCACGGGCGACGGCGATGCCCTTGTTCCGACGCGCGCCTGTTGCCTGCCTGGCAACGCCTGCGACCGCACTGGTCGCAGCCGCCAACGCGAGCGCGACCGCCGCTGCGTTGTTGTTGGTGATCAGGGCGTCCTCGGCGCCCGTCAGCGCGATGAGATGCTCTTCCGCCGCCCTGAACCGGGTGCCCCGTTGGCCAGTCTCGCGGTCCATCTCGAGGAGGGACGTGCCCTGCGCGGCGGCCGCGGCGGCGCTGATGGCTGCCGCAGGCCAAGGTGAACGACCGAGGTTGGTGTGCAGGATGACGCCGGTGGCGTTCACGACTGGCACGAGGCCAGGGGCGCGGAGCCCTTCGAGTCGCACGACCACGGCATCCGCGAGGACTTCCACCGTGGCCGGCCGCGTGCCGCCCGTCAGGCGCTCACGTTCCTCCGCGACGACCGCTCGGGCCGTCGCGACGACGGCGTCGTGATCGCGCTCGCCGAGGCGTGGCCGGGCAGCCGCCAGCACGCGCTCGACGCTCGGCGGGTGCGGGGACGGTTCGGCAGACATGTGTGGGACGTTACACCGGCCGGTCGGTCGTCTCGGCCTCATCGACACGTGGCGACCGGAGACCCGGGAAGTCGGTCGCCAGTCCGGTCGCCTCGACTTGGAAGAGCGGATCTGGTCGTCGGAGGCCCTGAAGCAGGTATGAACCCAAGGGCCTGTAGCGAGTCTTTGGCCTTCGTGGACGGGCGATGTCGTCGGCCGTCAGCGCATCATGAGCGGCCCGAGACACGAGGATCTGGCCGCCGTGGCCCGCAGCGCAGACGCGCGCCGCGGTGTGGACCGCGATGCCCACGTAGCCAGTGTCCGTCAGCGTCGGCTTGCCGTGGTGAAGCCCGATCCGTAACCGCACGTCGACACCGTCCGGCCAGGATCGACCGCCAGTGCGGCGCTGGATCGCCACCGCGGCCTTGAGCGCGTCGGCGGCGAGCTCGAAGACGGCGAAGTACTCGTCGGCGCGAGCATCGATCTCATGCCCGCCCAGTTGCCGAACGGCGGTGCGCTGGATGCCACGGATCTCCGTCAGCAGGCGGCCGTACTCGTCGCCGAGGCGTTGGAGGATGCCGGTCGAGTCTTCGATGTCGGTCATCAGGAAGGTCACCGGCCCTGGAGGCAGGCTTCGGGCGTCTCGGGCGTCGGCGTCGACCGTCGCCTGGAGCTGCCGATTCTCGACCGCCATACGGACGGCAGAGGTGACCGATCGACGCAACTCGGGGTCGCGGAGCGTGGCCGGATCGTGGACCAACGCGATCATCGGTCGACCGCGCCGGTCGATGAGCGTCACCGCCCGACCACTGCCGCCGGCGGGCATCACGGCGGGACCGCCGTCGAGGCCGAGATAGCCGCCGATCGACTCCGACCACTCGACGGCCTCGACGGTCGGGTCGCGAAGCTCGGACCGCAGCCGCTCCTGCAAGACCTCGAGGCTCCCGACCTGGCCGAGCTCGAGCAGCAGCCGACCCGCGGTCGCCTGGTTGCCATGCACCCGGAGCTGGCCGGCGAAGAAGCCGACCGGCACGATGCCGTACCTCTTGGCCGCCGTCAGCAGCCGCTTGCGGGAGCGTTCCCGGGCCGCCTCATCCTCGAACCGCACCTGGTTGAAGCGGGCCAGCGCGTTCCGGACATGCGACTCGT
The DNA here is from genome assembly GCA_040514195.1 of Candidatus Limnocylindrales bacterium. Taxonomy (GTDB): domain Bacteria; phylum Chloroflexota; class Limnocylindria; order Limnocylindrales; family CSP1-4; genus CSP1-4. The sequence goes on from JBEVDC010000153.1 coordinate 9,892, forward strand.
CGTTGATCGGCAACCGCCGACGGCCTTTCGAATCCACGTACGCGAAGGCGCTGTCCGGAAGCTTCGCGCGTCTGACGTTGTCGAGTTCGGCCACGCCGGCACGTTACACCGACTCCGACTATCGGCTGGCGGGAGCGCATGGGAGTCGAACCCACCCGACCCTGCCGAGCAGAGCCGCACCGGTTTTGAAGACCGGGGGACCCACCGGGACCCCTCCGCTCCCGCGGCGATGGTAGCGCCGCGGATGGCGTCCCCGATTCAGCTCGCGCGGGCCCGAGCCTTGCGCGATGAACCGCGGACAGCCTCGTAACGCTCGACATAACGATCGACAGGCGTTCTCGCGATCGTCTCGCCGATGACGTCCAAGGGCAGGTCGTCGAGCTTCCGGAAACGAACGCAGGACTTGCCCATGTCGAGCTTCTTGCCGGAGGCCGCATACCGTTCCCGGAACCAGCGCTCGGTATCCGGGTCGCCGTAGACCGTGTTCAGGTAGAGCGACATGTAGGTCTTTTGGCTTGCCAGCGCGGCGAGGCCAAGCGGCTGGCCGTTGTACGTGTCGGGGAAGCGCTCGAGGGGCACGTAGTAGCCGATCATCCCGTACTGCATGCCTTCCTCATAGCCGGGCGGCAGGTTGGCCCGGATGACGTCGCGTACGGCCGTGATGGCCATGCGCCGATCCGGCGGCAGAGTCGCGATCATCTCGTCGGGTGTCGTCGCATCGCTAGTCGCCACGGTCCTGGCCTCCTCGCTCTGGTCGCCCGCCGAGCCGCCAGACCCGACCGGTCCGATGGTAGTCCCTGAGTCCACTTGTATCATCGGCCGACCATGACCGCTCCGACCCGCGAACCCGCTGATCGAGCTTCGCTCCCGCTGACCGAGCAGACGACGTGCGGCGGCTGTGCCGCCAAGCTTGGCGCCGACGTCCTGGCTGAGGCGTTGGCAGGCCTAGGGGCAATACAGGCCGGCGCAGGCGACGGCGCTCAGGCGACACCCGACGCGCTCCTGGTCGGTCTCGACGCACCGGACGATGCGGCTGTCTATCGCCTGAGCGATGACGTCGCCGTCGTCGGTACGCTCGACTTCTTCCCGCCGCTGGTGGACGACCCGGCAACCTACGGGGCCATCGCGGCGGCCAACGCCATGAGCGACGTCTACGCCATGGGCGGCCGCGTGCTCTTCGCCCTGAGCATCGCCGCCTTTCCGGAAGACCTGCCCCGCGAGACGATGTCGGCCATCTTCGCCGGCGCCGCGGCGACCGTCCGCGAGGGCGGGGGCATCCTGGCGGGTGGCCATACGATCAGGGATCCCGAGCCGAAGTACGGCCTCGCCGTCGTCGGCGCCGTGCACCCGGATCGGATCCTGCGCAAAGGGGCCGCCCGACCGGGTGACACGCTCTTCCTGACGAAGCCGCTCGGCACCGGCATCCTCGTAAGTGCCGACCGGAGCGACCGCACCGCGCCCGAGCACCTCGCCGCTGCCATCGCCT
>JBEVDC010000202.1:0-2689 GCA_040514195.1 Candidatus Limnocylindrales bacterium
TCGGTGCGGAGGTCGGTAGGCAGGGAGATCGTGCGACTGAAGCTTCCGCGGCGGATCTCGCGCATCAAGTAGCCGCGCTCCTCGCGCTCGCTCTCGACGCTCGACTGCCCGCTCAGGGTCCAAGTGTCACCGGTGACGGTGATCTCGACGTCGTCCGGCTTGACGCCCGGCAGGGCCGCCTCCACGACGAGCTCGTCGCTGGTGGCGTGGATGTCGAGCGGCAGCCCGGGGCGCTCGCTCGCGTCGAAGAGGAAGCTGCGCGGTCGGACGATCGAGTCCTCGAAGAGGCTCTCCATCGCCTGGCGCAGTGAAAGCATCTCGCCGAACGGCGATGTCCTTCGGACGATGCTCATGGTCTGCACCTCCAGAACGGAGCGCCGGCGCCACCGTGACGCCGGTCGTGTACGTCACAGACCATAGAACCTTGACAATGCCATTGTCAAGTTTGTTGCGAATCCTTTGTCGCCCGGCACCGGGCTCGCCGCGGTGGGAGCGCCCGCGAACCCTCACCCGACCAGACCGCGCGCCGGCGGCCGCCGGGCGTCGGCGGCTGGAGCGCCGGCGACCCTCAGCCGGCCGGGACCGCGGCGCTTCCGATGAGCTCGCGGTGCAGGTCGAGCTGGCAGTCCGTGCGCGTGATGGCGATGACCTTGTCGCCGACCTGGAAGACCGTCTCGGGTCGGATGGCCTGGGCGACCTCGTCGCGGATGACAACGAACATGGTGCAGCCGTCGGGCAGGTCGATGTCACCGGGGCGGCGACCGATAGCCGGCGAGCCGTCCGCGATCTGGGCCTCCATGACCTCCAGATCGCCGCCCTCGAGCTGCGCCAGGTGGAGCAGCTCGTGGACCGGGATGTCCTGCTCCACCGCGCCCAGGATCATGCGCGTGGGGCTGATGATGTCGTCCACGCCGAGGTGCCGGAAGAGCTCCTCGTTCTTGGGGTTGTTGACGCGGGCGATGGTGCGTGGCACGTCGAAGTGGTGCTTGGCCATCTGGCAGACCACGAGGTTGTCCTCGTCGTCACCGGTCACGGCGGCCACGATGGCCGCTCGATTGGCGCCGGCCTCGGCGAGGTGCTTGCCCTCGCAGCCGTCTCGAGCCAGGACGATGCTGCCGACCTCGTCGGCGATCTGGCGGGCGCGGCGAGGGTCCTTCTCGAGGAGCACGATCTCGTGTCCGGCCGCAAGCAGCTCCTTGGTCAGGTAGTAGCCGACCTTGCCGCCGCCGATGACGATGACGTACACGGCTAGACCTCCTGCGCGGCCGGGGCCGCGTGATGCTCACCACCCGGGTGGATGCCGGTCGCCTCGCTGACACCACGCACACCAGGCTCGATGGGCAGCCCCGCGTATTCGCCCAGGGCGTCGACGAGCATCGCTGTCCGGCAGATGGTGGCGATGCCCAGCGCGGCATAGGCCTCCGAGCGCACGGGATCGTTGATCTTGGCCACGACGCGCCCGACGTCGAGCGACTCCGCCGCCAGCTGGGCCGCCAGGATGTTGCGATTGTCGCCCTCGGTCAGCGAGTAGAAGAGGTCCGCCCCCTGGGCGCCCGCCCGGCGCAGGACATCCTCGTCGGTGCCATCGCCGCGCACAGCTGCGCCCGGGAAGTCGGGCTCCAGGCGGGCGAAGGCCTCGGTGTTGATGTCGATAACGGTCACGTCGTGGCCCGCTCGAGCCAGCCGCTCGGCGATGCCCGCGCCGACGCGCCCGCAGCCGACGATGAAGACTCGCATGCCGTCTCCTAGATCCGATCCTGGGCGCCAAGGCCGGCACCCAGGGCGACGACGGGCTCGCGCCCTCGTGCCTGTTGGTCGGCGATCGGCTCGCGCACCACGAGCACTTCGCACGGTGCGTTCTGGAGCACGTATGGCACCGTCCGTCCGATGGCGAAGTCGCCGCCGAACTTCTTGCGGAAGGGCAGCCCGACGACGATCAGGTCCGCCCGCAGGGCGACCGCCTCGTCGACCAGGGCGGCGCCCACGTCCCGCGCCTGGAGGAGCGTCGTCTCCAGCCGGCAGCCGGACTTGTCGGCCATCGTCTCGGCCAGGTCGAGGACCGCCGCCGCCGCTTCGTTGTCACTGGCGATGTCGTCCGACAGGTCGTGCGACCAGTCGACCTCGACGATGTGGACGCCGGCCAGGGTGCCCTTGGTCGGGCGCGCAAGCTCGCAGGCCATGCGCATGACAAGCGCATCGGTGGGGCCGCCGTTGAGGCCGACGACGACACGTCGCGGGGCGGCTTGGGCAGAGGACATCGGCCGGAACGATACCACCGCCGGCGCGCCGCCTCAGGGACGCGGATCCGGCGTCGCGGCCCTCAGCCCGCCGGCGGCTCCGGCTTGCCCCGCTTCGTTGCTGGCGGATCCGCGAGCGCGTCGGACTCGCGGCGGTAGGGGACGGTCGTGACGACCGTGTTCGGTCGACCGAGCAGGGCGCGCTTGAGGCCGTTGGTGACCTGGTTGTACAGGAGGCGGTCCCACCAGTGGCGGGCGACGTACTCCGGCAGTACGACGATGGTGATCATCTCCGGGTCGGTCGTGATGACGTCGAGGTAGGTCACGAAGGGCCGGATGAGCGAGCGGAAGGGCGACTCGACGAGGACCACCGAGACGCCCGGCATCTGCTGCTCGAAGCGCGACCGGAGGGCCTCGGCCGCCTCGACATCGTCGGTCACGTGCACGACCAG
>JBEVDC010000215.1:0-6433 GCA_040514195.1 Candidatus Limnocylindrales bacterium
CCACGCCCGTCTCCGCCCTCATCCATGCCGCGACCATGGTCAACGCTGGCGTCTACTTCGTGGCCCGCGCCAACCCCATCTTCAGCCTCTCACCCGAGGCCATGTTCACGGTCGCCGCCATCGGCATCTTCACGGCCATCCTGGCGGCCTCGATCGCGTTGACCCAGAAGGACATCAAGCGCGTGCTGGCCTACTCCACGCTCAGCCAGCTCGGCTACATGTTCGCCGCGCTCGGGGTGGGGGCCTACATCGCGGCCATCTTCCACCTCATGACGCACGGCTTTTTCAAGGGCCTTCTGTTCCTCGGCTCGGGCTCGGTCATCCATGCGGTGCACGAGGAGCAGGACATGGACAGGATGGGCGGCCTGTGGCGCAGGATCCCCGTCACGCACGCGACGATGCTCATCGGCGCCCTGGCCATCGCCGGCATCCCGCCGCTGGCCGGCTTCTTCAGCAAGGACGAGGTCCTGGGCGGCATCTTCGAGCAGGGTTTCTATGTCATCTGGCTGATCGGCGCGTTCGTCGCCTTCCTGACCGCCTTCTACATGTTCCGGCTGATGGGCAAGACGTTCTACGGCCCGAGTCACGTCGACCCATCCGTCGAGCCCAGGATCCACGAGTCGTCGCGCTGGATGACCGTCCCGCTCGTCCTGCTGGCCATCCCTTCGATCTTCCTGGGCATGCTCCTCGGACTGCCCTTCGGCGCCGGGCTCATCGACACCTGGCTGGAGCCGATCTTCGAGGGGGCGCAGGAGAACCTGGGTATGGCACCGCCCGATGCCTTCCAGTTCCTGGGCATCGACGGCGTGCTCATCCTGGCCAGCGTGGCCGTGGCGACCGCCGGCATCGCCGTCGCCATCCGCCTCTTCGGTTTCCACTGGCCTTTGCGCGGCGCCGACACCGCCCCTCGGCCCGAGCGCGTCGCGGCCCTCACGGCCCGTGCGCCCGCCCTCTACCGAGCCTCGTTCAACAAGTGGGGCTTCGACGACCTCAACCACATCCTCTTCGTGGTCATCGGCGGGCGCATCGCCAACGGCATCTGGTGGTTCGACCGGGCCATCGTGGACGGCACGGTCAACGGCGTCGGTGACGTCGTCCAGGGCGCCGGCCGCGACCTGCGAAAGATCCAGACCGGGCGTGTTCAGAACTACGCCCTGGGCATCGCCTTTGCGCTCATCGTCATGGCCGTCTACTTCGTGGTCGCGGTCGCCGGCTGATGAGCGGCCTTCCGATCCTGACGCTGATCCTCCTGGCGCCGCTGCTGGGCGCGCTGCTCATCGCCTTCCTGCCGCGCCACCGGCACGATCTCATCCGCTATGTCGCGCTCGGCGTCGCCCTGCTGGCCTTCGTCCTCTCGCTGGCCCTGCTCGCGTCCTTCGACCCGGCGGCGACCGGCATCGGCGGCTTCACGTTCGTCGAGAGCGTGCCCTGGATCCCCGCCTTCGGCATCGAGTACACGGTCGGGATCGACGGCATCAGCCTCGTGCTCGTGGTGCTGACCACGCTCCTGACCTGGATCAGCATCCTGGCCAGCTTCCGGCCGATCAACGAGCGGGTCAAGGAATACATGATCTCCTTCCTCATCCTCGAGGTGGGCATGCTCGGCGTCTTCATGGCCCTCGACCTCTTCCTGTTCTACGTCTTCTGGGAGATCGTGCTCGTGCCGATGTACCTGATCATCGGTATCTGGGGTGGGCCCAACCGCATCTACGCGACCCTCAAGTTCGTGCTCTACACGTTGATCGGCTCGCTGCTCATGCTGGTCGCCATCCTGGCCACGGCGTACGCCTACCAGGCGGCGACGGGCAGCTGGGACGGCGCCTTCGACTATCTCAGCCTGCGTGGTTTCGGCTTCGACGGGACCCTCCAGGTCGCCGCTTTCCTGGCCTTCTTCCTGGCCTTTGCCATCAAGGTCCCGATGTGGCCGTTCCACACCTGGCTGCCAGACGCGCACGTCGAGGCGCCCACGGCCGGCTCGGTCATCCTGGCCGGTGTCCTGCTCAAGCTCGGTGGCTACGGCTTCATCCGCTTCGCCCTGCCGCTCTTCCCGGACGCGGCCCAGACCTTCGCACCGATCATCGTCGTGCTCTCGCTCGTCGCCATCGTCTACGGCGCCATCGTGTCGATCGTCCAGCCCGACCTCAAGAAGCTGGTGGCCTACAGCTCCGGCAGCCACATGGGCTTCGTGACGCTGGGCCTCTTCGTCTTCCAGCAGCAGGCCATGGACGGGGCCGTGCTCCAGATGGTCAACCACGGCCTCATCACCGGCGCCCTCTTCCTGTGCGTCGGCGTGATCTACGAGCGGACGCATGATCGGATCATCGCTCGCATGGGCGGCCTGGCCGCCAAGACCCCGGCCTATGCCGCCATCTTCGGCTTCTTCATGCTCGCCAGCGTCGGCCTGCCAGGCTTGGCCGGCTTCGTCGGTGAGTTCCTGGTCTTCGTCGGCACCTTCGCGGTCAGCCCGCTGGCGGCCGCCATCGCCGCCCTGGTCATGGTCCTCGGTGCGGTCTACCTGCTCTGGATGTTCCAGCGTGTGGCCTTCGGGCCGATGTCAGACTTCCTCCGGAACCTTGGCCACCACCTGTCCGATCTCTCCCGGATCGAGGTCATGACGCTGGCGCCGCTCGCCACGCTGACGCTCATCTTCGGCCTCTTCCCCGGCCTCCTGCTTGACCTCATCCAGGGTCCCGTCGACAGCATCATCGCCGGGCTCGCCGCGGGCGATGCCGTCGCCCTGCTGCCCTGGCGCTGACGATCATGGAGATGACCGGCCTGCTGGCCCTGGCCCCACTCATCACGGTCATCGCGACGGCCATCCTGGTCGTCGTCGTGGACATGATCCGGCCAGGCGACGATCGCGCGGCTGGCGCCGTCGGCGTGGTCGGTCTGCTGGCCGCGCTGATCATGGTCGTGGGCATCGGCGCGGACGCCAACCCGGTCCTCGGCGGGACCTACATCCGAGACCCGTTGACCACCCTTCTCGACGCCATCTTCATCGGTGTCGCCCTGCTCACCATCCTCATCGCCCCGGCCTATCTCCGACCGCGCGGCCTGCCGCTCGGCGAGTACACCGCCACCCTCCTCTTCGCCATCTCGGGCGCGATGGTGATCGCCGGCGCCAAGGACCTGCTGATCCTCTTCCTCGGCCTGGAGCTGCTGGTGCTGCCGGGCTACATGCTGGCCGGCTATGCGAAGCGCGACGGCTACTCCACCGAGGGCGCCATCAAGTACTTCCTGCTCGGTTCGTTCAGCTCGGCCATCTTCCTCTTCGGACTGGCCTTCACCTGGGGCTTCACCGGCACGACCAGCATCGCCGACGTGGCCGCCGCCGTCGGCTCGCTCTCGAGCATCTCCGCCGGGCTGGCCATGGGCCTCGCGCTGCTGACCGTCGGCGTCGCCTTCAAGATCGCGGCGGTGCCCTTCCACTACTGGACGCCTGACGCGTACCAGGGCTCGCCGACGCCGGTCACCGGCTACCTCAGCGTGGGCCCAAAGGTGGCCGCCTTCGCGCTCATCCTGCGGCTCTTCGTGGAGGCGCTCGGCCCGCTGCAGGGCGACATCGTGAACGTGGTCATCATCCTCTCCACGCTGACCATGACGCTCGGCAACCTGGTGGCCATCACCCAGGACAACATCAAGCGGATGCTGGCCTACAGCTCGATCGCCCACACCGGCTACATGATGGTCGGGCTGGCCGCCTACGGTGCCGCTCCAGCGGGCTCGCCGGCCGCCGAGCAGGGCCTCCAGGGCCTCCTCTTCTATACCGTCGCGTACGCCTTCATGAACATGGGCGCCTTCGCCGTGGTCACGGCCCTCCAGGGCCGGCCCGGCGTGACCAGCCAGATCTCCTCCTTTGCCGGCCTCGGTCGGCGCGCGCCGCTGGCCGGCGCGGTGATGACCCTCTTCCTGCTGTCGCTGACCGGCATCCCGCCGACGGCCGGCTTCTTCGCCAAGGCGCTGGTCATCCTCGCGGCGGTCGAGGCCGGCGGCTGGGCGAGCGTGCTGGCCGTCATCGCGGTCCTCAACGCCGCCATCGCCGCCTTCTACTACCTGCGCGTCGTCGTCTACATGTACATGCGCGAGGCTCCCGTCGACGCCAAGCCACTGACCGACTCGTGGCCGATGCGGCTCGGCCTCGTGGTCGCCGCCGTGGGCACGCTCGTCCTCGGCATCCTGCCGGGCATCCTCCTGCCGAGCACCGACGCCGCAGCCCAGGTCCTGCTGCTCGTCCCCTAGGACCGGTGAACGCTCGGCACCGGGTCGTCAGGGCCGGATGCCCTCCGTCCTGCGCAGCTCGCGATGAAGCCCGGCCAGGAAACGCGCCGTCTCGAACTCCGAATCCAGCACGGCGTCGGCCGCCTCGGTGACCTGCGGCGGGACCTCGCCGAAGGCGCGGACGCCGAGGGCCAGGCCGTCGACGGTGCCGGCCGATCGAGCCTCGCGCAGGACCAGGAAGGCCAACGCGTCGCTCAGGTCGTCGCCGATGATGATGGCCGTCGCGGGGCGCCGATCGCGCAGCAGCCAGGCGATGGCGTCGCGCTTCTCGGTCGCGCCCGGCGGTCGGAGCTCCAGATAGCGCTTGCCGGCGAAGCGCTCGAACCGACGATCAGGGTCGAGACGGTCGACGACCGCCAGCACGCGCCGCGCCGCCGCCGGGATGTCCGGCGCCGAGCGGAACCAGAACGTGACCGCCGGGAACTTCGGCTCCACGACCAGCCACGATTCGCCGATCGCGGTCGGCATGGCCTCGGCCAGGGCCCGGCTGGCGGCGAGGTGGCCGTCATGGCTCGGATCGGCGACCACCGACAGCGACTCGGCCCGGGCGCCTCGGGGCAGATCGCCGTGCTCGAGGCCGTGGTTGCCGAGATAGGTCGCCCCGCCCACGCGCACGCGCCCCGCGAGATCGACCGCCGTGCGACCGGAGAGCAGCACGACTTCCACGCCGGCGGTGCCCGCCAATCGTCGCAGCGCGCGTTGCGCGAGCGGCTCGGGTCGTGCGGCCCATGGATCGAGCCCGATGCGCGAGATGGTGCCGTCGAAGTCGCTCACCACGAGGCACGGCCGACCGGCCAGCGCCCGCGGACCGAGGAGCGCCAGGGCCGCCCGGGCGCCGACGGTACCCCAGTCGCTGCCGGGGTGCGGCCGGGCAGGAGCCATGGTCACGGCATCGTCGCGGTGGGTAGCACCTTCTGCAGGGCGGCGAGGAACTGGTCCGGCCCCGGCCCGCCGTAGATGTACTCGCGGACGATGCCGTCCTTGTCGATGAAGAAGTGGACCGGCAACGCGTAGGCGTTCCAGGCCAGCTGTGCCTGGCCGTCGAGATCGAGCCCCACAGGCATCGTGATCCCGGTGCTGTCGACGAGCGCCTGGACGACATCGGCCGGCTCCTTGACGTCGACCACGAGCAGTGTGACCCCCGGGTTGGCCAGCGCGAAGCGCTCCATCGTCCCCAGCTCGTCGCGACAGGTCGGGCACCAGGTTGCCGTGAAGTTGACCCAGACCGGCGTGCCCTTGAGCGCGGCAAGGTCGATCTCGCTCTCACCCAGGCCGCCGACCTTCAGCGCCGGGGCAAGGTCGCCGAGGCCGACACCCGTGCTCGGGCTCGGGCTCACCTCGGGCGACGGCTCGCTGGAGGGGCTGGGCGTCGGGGGCTCGGTCGGCGCGATCGTCGGGCGGACGGGGGTCACCGCGACGGGCTCGAGCATCGTCAGACCGGCACCGATGGCGGCAGCGCCGACAAGGAGGCCGACGACGGCGCCGACAAGAAGGGCGGTACGCATCGCGCGGCAGTGTACCCGGAGCGAGCGACTCGGCCGCGTTCGCGGCGAACGATGGAGGTCACCAGACCCCAGCGCAGGACAGCACACCCACCGCGGCGAGCCGCCGCGGGCACCGATCGGGGGCTATCGCGCGTCATCCTTGCTAGCATCCACGGTCGATGGACCACCTGCGCAGCTTCCTCGATCGCCTCGTGCCCGCCCTCATCGCGGCCGGTGGCGTGGCCCTGCTCGCTGCAGGGTTGATGACGGTCCTGGATCCAGCCGCTGTTCAGGCTGAGCTCGAGGCCGATCCGTCGGTCGCCGCCGCCTCCCCGACGCCGTCCCCGAGCCCGCGGGCGTCCGGGTCGCCTTCGCCCTCGCCCGAGGCCTCGCCCTCACCGAGCGGGAGCCCGGCCCCCGCCGTCGCCTCGCGAGTCGTCGTGCCCGCGCTGAAGATCGACCTGCCCGTGGTCGCGCCGAGCTTCGGCCCGGGCAAGGGCGCCTACCCCCTGTGCAACGTTGCCCAGTATCTGGAGATCTTCGGGCAGCCCTCGGAGATCGGCACGACCTATATCTACGGCCATGCTCGCGAGGGCATGTTCCTGCCGCTCCTGAGGGCCTCGGAACGCAACAACGGCAAGGGCATGATCGGCGACCTGGTGCAGGTCTAT
>JBEVDC010000217.1:0-8029 GCA_040514195.1 Candidatus Limnocylindrales bacterium
ACCACGGTCGGGTATGGAGACACGTTTCCCGTCACCTTCCTGGGGCGCGTAACCGCGGTCGTCGTGATGTTCGCCGGCGTCGGGATCATCGGGTCGCTGGCCAGCATCCTGGCCAGTGTGCTGGTCCCACCGCCTGATGCCCCGGCGGACATCGCGCCCGATGGCGAAGCGGCATCGGAACCCGCCATGACGCCAGACCTGGGCGCCGACCCGGTGGCCCAGGAGCTCGCGAGCATCCGCGACGAGCTGGCCGCGCTCCGCCGATCGATCGCCGACCACCAGACGCCCCCATCGTGAGCTGATGTTCGATGACTGATGCCACGACTGCGGCGACCGAGGGCGGCGGGCCGCCGAACGCCAAGCTCGTCCTCGGGACGCTCATCCTGGTCGCCGCGGTCGCGAACCTGAATCTGTCGGTAGCCAACGTTGCGTTGCCGTCCATCGGCGCGTCGTTCGACTCGTCCCAGACCACACTCGACCTGATCGCGGTGGGCTACTCGCTCGGCCTCGCGGCATCGGTACTCTGGTTCGGCGCCCTGGGCGACCGCTACGGCCGCAAGCTGATGATCGTCCTGGGCATGCTCATCACGATCCCGGCCTCGATCGTGGCGGGGTTCGCGCCGAGCGACACCGTGCTCTTCGTGGCTCGCGTCGTGGGCGGCCTCGCTGCCGGCATGGCCTATCCGACGACGCTGGCACTGATCACCGCGCTGTGGTCGGGCCCGGCGCGAACGCGTTCGATCGCCATGTGGTCGGCGCTCGGCGGCGGCGTGGCGATGCTCGGGCCGCTGATCTCGGGCTTCCTGCTCGAGCGCTTTGCCTGGGGCACGGTCTTCCTCATCACCCTGCCGCTGGCGGTGCTCGCCCTATACATGGCCGGCCGGCAGGTACCGGCGCACGTCAACGAAGCGACCGAGCCGGTCGACAACCTGGGCGGCGTCCTGTCCGCGGTGATGATCGGCGCGCTCATCCTGGCGTTGAACTTCGTCGCGGTGCCCAACCTCCAACAGATCGCTGTCGGGCTTTTCATCGTGGCGGGCGTCGGCGTCGTGCTCTTCGTCGTCCGACAGCTGCGGGCGAGGAACCCGCTCTACGACCTTACGGTCGCGGCGCGCCGCACCTTCTGGGTGGCGGCGATGGCGGGCATCATCGTCTTCGGATCGCTGATGGGCGTCGCATTCATCAACCAGCAGTACCTCCAGAACGTGCTCGGCTACAGCACGCTGCAGGCCGGTGCCGCGATCCTGCCTGCGGTCGTCTTCATGGTCCTGGTGGCGCCACGCTCGGCGAAGCTCGTGCAAGAGCGCGGGTCCCGCGCCACGCTGCTCCTCGGTCAGTCGATCCTGGGGCTGGCGTTCGTCGGGATGCTCTTCCTTTGGGGCGAGGGCACGAACTACCTATTCGTGGCCATCCCGCTCGCGCTCATGGGCATCGGCGTCGGACTCGCCGGAACGCCCTCCTCCAACTCGCTGACCGGCTCGGTCCCCGTGCGACGCGTGGGCATGGCGTCGGGCACCGCGGACCTGCAACGCGACCTGGGCGGCGCGCTGATGACGTCGATCTTCGGCGCCCTATTGACGGCTGGCTATGCGGCCGCGATGGGCAGCGCCATCGCCGCGTCCGGGCAGGACGTCACGGCCACGACACAGAGTCAGCTTCAGCTCTCCTATTCCAGCGCGGAGGATCTCGCCGCCCAATACCCCCAATACGCCGACCAGATCACGACCGCCGCCCAGCAGTCCTTCCTCGACGGCGACCAGCTCGCGTACATGGCCGGCCTCGTGTTCGTCGTCATCGGCCTTGGGCTGACCTTCCTGATGTTCCCGAAGAAGGACGACGAACTCCGGCTCCGCGCAGGGTTCCTCGCCGAGGACGAGGCACCGGTCGCCGGGCCGCCATCGACGACGTCCGCGCAGTCCGGGCCGGCGCCGGGCTGATCAGAGGGCGAACTGCTCAGGCGGACCCACGGTTGGGTCGCACGCACGCTTGCACGAGCCTCGATCCCGCGATCCGGGCGGACAACGCGGCGGGCCACGTCCACGAGACGAGGAAGCGCGTGACACCTCGATCGTCGCGGTGACCGTCTTCCCGCTCTTCCCGACCCGAGATGACGCGCCCACGTTGCTGGCTCGCTGCCCCCACGCAGCGGACATTGCGCGGCCTGCGGCGCCGGAAGGCTGACCGGTCGACCGGCGCGCTTGTGCGGCCATAAGATGCGCCCATGACAGTTTCGGGGGCCGGCGGCCGAGCGACCCAGATACAGGGTCGATTCCAGCAACCGGACGAGTACGGCCTTGCCCTCGTCCTGATCCTGGCCACGATCGTGACCATCGCCATCGTTGGCGACCAGCCGTACGGCCAGCTTTTTGCGGCTGCCCTGAGCGGCGGCACGCTCCTCTTCATCCTGCGCACGTCCGAGGCACCGCGTCGAGCGATCCGTGTCGCGACAGCGTTGGTGGTCCTCGCCCTGGCGGGCACCACGATCGGCATCGTGGCGCAAAACGGCTTCGCGGACGGGACCGCCTACGGCCTGATCATCGCCTTCATCGCCGTCGTCTCACCGATCGTCATCGCCAGCCGGATCGTCCGTCACGAGACGATCACCCTGCGTACGGTCGCCGGCGCGCTCTGCCTCTACCTGCTCATCGGTCTCTTCTTCGCCACGGTCTACGGGCTGATCGCCCAGTTTCAGGGCGGCTTCTTCGTCCAGACGACGGACCCCGACTCGACCGACTTCGTCTATTTCAGCTTCATCACGTTGACGACGACGGGCTACGGTGACTACACAGCCGCATTTCCGCTCGGGCGGATGCTGGCGGTGACCGAGGCGCTCTTCGGCCAGCTCTACCTGGTATCCGCCGTAGCGCTCTTGATCGCCAACATCGGGCGCAGTCGACGCCACGGATCCAGCGCAGAACCGGACGTCCTCGACGAGATCGGGGCTCTGGCTGACGACCCCATCGGGGAGCCGACCGACTGACACCGCGGAACGTGGGCAACTCGTGTCGAGCCGTCGCCTCAGCGGGACGTGCGTCGTGCTCGCGCCTGCGGTACGCTCGCGGCACCCCTGGACCCACGACCCAGCGTTGGCACCCCCGAGGAGGCTCGAGATGGCAGACCTGCGTCCGAAGCGGATCCGTGAGGTCGCAGCGCGACTCCGCGTCGAGCCGGGACGCACGGTGCGCCTCGCCCGCGACTTCGACCCTGCCTTCCGATTCCGGGCAGATCCGATCGGCAAGGCGGAGCTCAAGCAGCTCCTGGCGAAAGGCATCGAGCTGCTCGCCGAGTACCAGATGCGACTGGCCGCCCAGGACACGTACGGGGTCGTCGTCGTCCTGCAGGCCATGGACGCGGCGGGCAAGGACGGCACCATCCGGCACGTCATGAGCGGCGTCAATCCGCAGGGCGTCGAGGTCCGCAGCTTCAAGATCCCGACGTCGGAAGAGCTCGACCACGACTACCTCTGGCGGTACCAGCGACGCCTGCCCGAGCGCGGCCACATCGGCATCTTCAACCGCTCGCACTACGAAGAGGTGCTCGTCGTGCGCGTCCATCCGCAGATCCTCCAGGGTCAGAAGGTGCCGCCTTCGGCAAAGCGGGGCGACGTCTGGAAGCGGCGCTTCCGAGAGATCAACGACTGGGAGCGCTACCTCACCGACAACGGCTTTCGGTTCGTCAAGATGTTCCTCAACCTCAGCCGGGAGGAGCAACGTCGTCGGTTCCTGGCACGCATCGACGTGCCCGAGAAGAACTGGAAGTTCTCCGCCAACGACGCCAAGGAGCGCGTCCGCTGGGACGACTACCAGCGAGCGTTCAGCGACGTGCTCAGCAACACGAGCACGTCGTGGGCGCCATGGCATGTCATCCCGGCCGACGACAAGCCCTTTGCGCGCGTCGCCGCTGCGGCGGTCCTGGCCGACACGCTCATCGATATCGACCCCAAGTACCCCAAGGTCTCCGCCCAGGCCAGGGAGGCGCTCCAGGCCGCCAAGGTCGAGCTGGAGGCCGAAGCGCCGGACGGCGTCGCGCGGGATCCCATCGAGGCCGAGCTCGCCGAGGCGAAGGCGAGCAAGGCCGAGAAGAAGGCAAAGAGGATGGCCGAGAAGGAGGCCGAGAAGGAGGCCGCGAGCACGGCCGAGGGTTAGACCCGTCCGACACGATCAAGCGACACCGACTCCCGTCGAGGAAGGGATCACCGTCATGACCGTCGCCACCCCCGTCGAGCCAACCGCATGGCACGCCCTCACGCCCGATGGGGCCCTGCAGCAGCTCGGGGTCACGGTCGAGGCCGGCTTGACGTCGGCCGAGGCCGAAACACGGCGTGCGAAGTACGGCGCGAATGCGTTCGCGACAGCGAAGAAGGCGTCGCCCTGGCAACGGTTCAGCCGCCAATACGCGGACCCGATGCAGATCGTGTTGCTCGTCGCGGGCATCATCTGCCTCTTCCTGCCCGGACAGTTCTACACGGGCGT
This sequence comes from Candidatus Limnocylindrales bacterium, assembly GCA_040514195.1. Taxonomy (GTDB): domain Bacteria; phylum Chloroflexota; class Limnocylindria; order Limnocylindrales; family CSP1-4; genus CSP1-4. Next base: position 4,473 of record JBEVDC010000217.1, read on the forward strand.
CTTCCTGATCCTGTTGACCGTCTTCAACGCCTGGATGGCCATGAACCAGGAGGGCAAGGCGGAAGCGAGCGCCTCGGCGCTGCAGTCGATGATGGTGGTCCAAGCGAAGGTCCGACGGGATGGCGATCTGGCCGAGGTCCCGATGGACCAGCTCGTTCCGGGTGACGTCGTCAACATCGAGGCCGGCGTTCTCGTCCCGGCCGACGCCCGCATCCTCACCGCGGCGACCCTCGAGATCGACGAATCCGCGCTCACGGGTGAGAGCGTCCCCACGCCCAAGCAGGTGGACGCGGTCGCCACCGACGCTGCCCTCGGTGACCGCGTGGACATGGCGTTCATGAACTGCCAGGTCACACGGGGATCCGGGACGGTGCTCGTGACGACGACAGGCATGGCGACCGAGGTCGGCCACATCAGCGGCATGCTCCAGGCCACGACCGTCGAGAAGACCCCGCTGACGAAGCAGCTGGACGCGCTGACCAACCAGATCCTGATCATCGCCGGCATCGCGCTCGTGATCTCGATCGGGCTCGGCCTGTATCGGGGAGTCCAACTCCAGGAGCTGTTCCTGAGTGCCGTCGCTTTCGCGGTGGCGGCCATCCCCACGGCCCTTCCCGCCGTCGTAACGGCCATCCTGTCGAAGGGCTCCCAGCTGCTCGCCGACGCCGGGGCGATCATGAAGCGTCTCCGCTCCGTCGAGACCCTGGGCTCGACCTCTGCCCTCAACTCCGACAAGACCGGCTCCCTCACCCTCAACCAGATGACAGCCGTCCAGATGGCCATCGTCGGCCGGCGCTATGCCATCTCGGGAGACGGCTACTCGACGACGGGGCAGATCACGCACACTGGGGGCCAGCCCGAGGTCCCCCTCGAGCAGTACCTGCTGCCGATGGCGCTCTGCGCGGATGCCGAAGTCCGCGACGGCTCGCTCGTCGGCGACCCCACGGAGGGGGCGCTGGTCGTGCTGGCCGCCAAGGGGGGCGTCGATCCGGCGCTCACCCGAGAGCAGTACCCGCGGGTCGCAACGCTGCCGTTCGACGCGGCCTACAAGATGATGGCGACCTTCCACGCCATGAAGGATTCAGGCGGCCACGACGTCGTCCGCGGCTTCATCAAGGGCGCTCCGGACCAGCTCCTCGCCCGCGCCGTCAGCGCGCACGGTCCCGACGGTACGGAGGTGCCCATCGCGCAGCTGCGCGACGCCTACCTCGCGGAGAACGAGCGCCTCGGCGCGATGGGCCTGCGGGTGATGGCGACCGGACAGAAGGACTTCGACCCTGCCACCTTCGACCCGAACGCCGATCTGCTGCCAGCCATCGACGGGCTGACGCTGCTCGCCATCGTCGGCATCGTCGATCCCCCGCGCCCAGCCGCGAAGGCCGCCATCGCCACCGCCAAGGCGGCCGGGCTCCAGGTCCGGATGATCACCGGCGACCACGCCGTCACGGCCGAGGCGATCGCCCACCAGCTTGGCATCGAGGGCCGCGCGATCACGGGCGCCGACTTTCGGGCACTGAGCGACGAAGAGGCTATGCGCCAGATCGACGGCATCGGCGTCATCGCCCGTGTCTCGCCCGAGGACAAGGTCCACCTGGTGGACATCCTGAGGAAGAAGGGCCACGTCGTCGCGATGACCGGCGACGGCGTCAACGACGCGCCGGCGTTGAAGAAGGCCGACATCGGCATCGCGATGGGCATCACCGGCACCGAGGTCTCGAAGCAAGCCGCGGTCATGATCCTGACCGACGACAACTACGCGACGATCGTCAAGGCGGTGGGGCTCGGGCGGGCGGTCTACGACAACATGCTGCGGTTCATCCGCTTCCAGATGGCGGGCCTGTTCGGCTACATCGCCACGTTCCTCGGGTCGGCGATCCTCGACATCATGGGTGGGATCCCGTTCCTCCCACTCCAGACCCTCTGGCTCAACTTCACGGTCAACGTCTTCCAGGGCCTCGGGCTGGGCTACGGGAAGCCGCGGGAGGGCCTCATGGAGGATCCTCCGAGGCCAAAGACGCAGAAGATCATGCCGCGGCGGCTGCTGACCTGGCTCGTGACGATCGGGCTGGTCATGGCCGCTGGCACGCTGGGCGTGATGGCGTGGGCTACGACGGCCTTCCCGTCCGAGGGCAGCATCATCGCCCAGACGATGGGCGTGACCACGTTCGCCCTCTTCCGCCTCTTCTCCTCGCTCGAGACCGCCGACGAGCACGAGTCGGTCTTCAGCGGGACGATCCTCACCAATCGCCCATTGCTCATCGGCACGGGTCTGTCCGTGCTGACGATCATCCTCGCCACGGAGCTCCCCTTCCTCCAGCGCCTCCTCGCCACGGTCAGCCTGACCGGCGAGCAGTGGCTCGTCTGCATCGGCGTCGCGCTCTCGCTCATCGTCGTGGAGGAGGTCAAGAAGGCGCTCAAGATCAAGACCGACGAAGCCCCCGTCCGGCCCGCCGTCGCAACCGAGGCCGCTGCATAGGCGGGGAGCTGACCCAGCGGCCAGTGGCTGATCGCCCTCGGAGCCGGCGTCTCGCTCTTCGTCCTGTCGAGCTCGCCGACCCCGTCTATCTGCGCCTGAGCCCTTCGCGGCCTTACTACACTACGTCGAGGCCGAATATCGCCCGAAGGAGGTGGGAACGATGACCGTTGCACGCGCCGATGAAGGTGAGCCGATCGTCGCTTGGATCGCGCGGCGAACGGAGAGGGACCGACAGGGCGAGGCCGACTTCGACAACGCGAGCCTGGAGTTCCGACGGCTCTTCAGCGAGGTCTGGGGCACGTTCCTGCTGGTCCTCGTGGCGGCTGGTGGCGGCGTCGTCGGCGCCACAGCGTTCGGAGGTGACCTGACCCTGGCCATGAAGGCGCTGGCGCCCGGCATGATGGTCATGGGCATCATCTTCTTCATGGGCACGATCTCCGGCGCCCATCTGAATCCGGCGGTCACGCTGGCCTTCGCGGCTCGCGGCAACTTCCCCTGGCGACGCGTGCCCGGGTACATCGTGGCCCAGGTGATCGGGGCCCTGATCGCGGCGCTCTTCCTGAACGCCATGTACGGCGGCATCCTCAATGGTGCGACCGAGCCGACTCCCGACGTGAGCCCGCTGGTCGCCGTGTTGACCGAGGGGGTCCTGACCCTCGGCCTGGTCTCGGTCATCCTGGGGACGGCGACGGGTGCCCGGAACGTCGGCATCGGCGGCGCGATCGCCGTCGGCGCCTACATCGGACTCGTGTCGGTGTGGGGTGCCCCGGTTACCGGCGCGTCCATGAACCCTGCCCGCTCGCTGGCGCCGATGCTCATCGGCGGGGATCTGACCAACTACTGGATCTACCTCGTCGGGCCGATCGTCGGCGCGTTGCTGGCCGTCGTCTTCGAATACATCCTCAGAGGGAGAGCCACAAGGGGTGGCGACGCTGCCGCCCAGGGCATCCTCGACGAGAGCCCGTCGGGCGTCTGACGATCGATACCGGGACAACCCGATCGCCCGGCGCCAGGTGCCGGGTCGCCCTCGAGCGGTACCACCGCGGCACGGTCAGACGCCCGACCGTGCCTCGAGCCTGCC
>JBEVDC010000007.1:0-6243 GCA_040514195.1 Candidatus Limnocylindrales bacterium
GCGGCGCGGTTGGACGATCGCTTCCGGCTGCTGACCGGCGGCAGCCGGGTGGCCGTCGCCCGCCATCAGACGCTTCGCGCGGCGATGGACTGGAGCTATGAGCTGCTCGCCGACGACGAGCGCGCCCTGCTTCGGCGGATGTCGGTCTTCCACGGTGGCTTCGCGCTCGAGGCGGCGGAGGCGGTCGCCGCGGGCGATCTGGTCGACGAAGCCGATGTGCTCGATCTGCTCGGCCGCCTCGTCGACAAGTCGCTGGTCCAGGTCGAGGCGCGGACGACCGAGCAGCGCTACGACCTGTCGGGCATCGTCCGCCAGTACGCCGACGAGCGCCTCGTCGAGTCTGACGAGGCCTTCGAAGCCCGACGTCGTCACCGGGACTGGTGCCTGCGCCTCGTCGAGCAAGCCGCTCCCAGACTGCAGCGCGGTCCTGATGCCGCGATGTGGCTCGATCGTCTCGACCTCGAGCACGACAACCTCTCGGCGGCGCTCGATTGGAGTGCCGACGAACCCGGCGAGGCCGAGGCGGGGCTGCGGCTGGCCGAGGGCCTGTGGCGCTTCTGTGAGATCCGCGGCCATCTCGCTGAAGGCCGTGGTTGGCTCGAGCGGATGCTCGAGGCCGCCCCGGCGGCCGACTCGCCCCTCCGCGCCAATGCCCTGACTGGGGCCGGGCTGCTGGCCTTCATCCAGGGTGATTACGCCGCCGCGCTCGCCTTCCACGAGCAGAGCCTCGAGCTGCATCGCCGCCTAGGCGATGCCACCGCAGTCGCCTATGCCACCAATAACCTCGCCAACGCGGCGCTCCAGCAGGGCGACCTCGACCGCGCGCGCGAGCTCTACGAGCAGAGCCTCGTCCTCGCCCGGCAGCAAGATCGACATGGCTATGCCTTCGGCCTCGTCAACACCGCCGACGTCCTCCAGCGGCAAGGGGAGTACGCGGCCGCGCAAGGTAGATTCCGGGAGAGCATCACCATGTTCCGTGAGCTCGGCGATCCGTGGGGCGAGGCGTATGCCCTCGACGAGTTCGGTCGCGTAGCCCGCCGCGAAGGCGACGTCGAGACGGCTCGGATCCTGCACGCCGACGCGCTGGCCATCGCCCGGAGCATGGGCGATCAGGGCAGTGCGGCCCGAGCCCTGGCCAACCAGGCGGACCTTGCCGCGAGCGAGGGCGACCTCAGTCGCTCGCGCATGCTCCATCGCGAATCGCTGGCGACACGCATGGCGATGCGCGACCTGCCGGGCGTGGCGACCGGCCTCGAGCGGCTCGCGGCGACGATCGTCGACGACGACCCTGACGCTGCCGCCCGCCTGATCGGGGCGGCCGAGGCGCTTCGCGAGGCGACGCGGGCGCGACTGCCATTGGCCAGTCGCGCAGAACACGACCGGGTTGTCGAGGCGCTGGAGGCGACCCTGGGCGGGGAGGCGTTCGCGGCCGCCCGCGCCGTCGGCCGGCGGTCGAGCCCGGATGAGGTCCTGGCTACGCTCCCTCCCTGACCTCCTGGACGCTATCGGCGAGCAGGCCATGGGCTTCCCGGTGGACGGCGATCGCGGCCTCCGCTGACGGCGCCTCGACCAGGCAGTAGACCTTTCCCGTCGCTTCGTCATACCAGTACTTGCGGTAGTCGACGCCGACCTTGCTGCCTACTTCGACGTCGCGAGCGTGGGCACCGGCGAGCGCTTCGGCCGTCAGGCCTGGGATGTGGTCGTGAGTGTCGAGATAGAGGGGCATGACAGTCGGTTCCTTCCAGTCGCGATCGGACTCCGTTCCGACGCCCGAACCTAGGCACACCTCGAGCGCCTGTCAAGCACCCAGCCGACAGAGACGTTGGCGCGCAGCAGCCTCGCTGACCAGTCGCGCGAATCCAGATGCGGTCAGCGGCCCGCGGACGGGAGGGCTATGGAGTCGGTTGCCAGAACAGCGAGCGACCCGGGTCGCCTGGAAAGTAGAGCCAGCCGATCTCGTGGGCGACCTCGCCCCATGACGCACCCAGATCGACGAGCTCTGCGACATTCGAGCCATCCGCGTTCATGACCCAGTAGACCACAGACTGCGGGCCGGCCACGCCGTGCCGGAACCGGATCTGGTTCGGACTTGTCCATTGCGGCCAGGCAGACGCGCCGTCCGTCGTCAGCTGGCGGAGCCCCGTTCCGTCGGCCTGGATCGTGTAGATGTTTCGTTCGAGGTTCGCCTCGCCATGCCAGATCTCGGACGCGAAGGCGATCGACGTGCCGTCTAGCGACCACTGCGGGGCGGTCACCGACAGCCCGCCAAGATCGAGCTTGCGAAGATTCCGGCCGTCGGCACCGACGATGTACAGGTTCGACACCGGCGTCCCACCCCGGGACAGCACCCGCTGGTCCGTTTCGCGCGTGAAGGCGATGCTCGAGCCGTCCGGCGACCAGGCCGGCAGGGCAAGCGGATGCCGGGCGTTGCGCTGGGTCGAGCTCAACTCGGTGCGCTTGCCGGTCCGCAGGTCGAGCGTCGTGATGAACATGCATCCCGGGGCGCTATGCGTGCAACGCTGGATGAAGGCGACATGCTCACCGTCGGGCGCGAACGCAAAGGCGGCGTCCTGGCACGGGTTACGCCGGGCGCTTTTCTTGTTGCAGGCCTTCGCCCCGCCCGTATCGAAGCCGGTGTCCACAAAAGGCCCGATGCCGTCGTCGGTCACCTCGGCTATGTAGACGCGGTAGTCATGCACGCCGAGCAGGCGACGGCCGTCCTGAGACCACGCCACGGATTCCATGGATGATGACAGTTGCTGGGCACCCGACCCATCGGCGCGGATGGCCCACAAATCAAATGCGGATCGCTCGCCAACGACATGTCGCTGGAAGACCACCCACGGGCTGGCGGCGCCCGCCGGGGCGGTCGACGGGGCCGGCGATCGAGGCGACGCGTCGGGCAGCGTGGCCGTCGGGCTGGGAGCGACGATCGGTGCCAGCCGCTGCTGGTCGAGGTACCACGAGCCGACGGCCAGTCCGCCGACGGCGAGTGCCAGGATCAGCGCCACCGTCGCAAGCACGGCAACGAGGCGGCCGGCCGCTGACCGCGAGTGGGCGCCAGCGGTCGGGCTCGTGAGCGCCACCCTCGCGCTCGGGACCACCGGCACCGGCATCGAAGCCGCTCGCTGAACGGCGTCGTTCCAGACATCCGGCACCGGCATCCGGTCGAGGGCGGCGAAGCGATCGCGTAGCTTGTCCATCAGTCGTCACCCAGGAGTTGGCGGAGCCGGCGTCGCCCGCGGCTGAGGTTGGCGCGCACGGCCAGGCTGTTGGAGCCAAGCCGAGCTGCGATCTGGTTGATGGGCAGGTCCGCGTAGTAGAAGAGGATGACCGCCGCACGTTGGCCGTCGGGAAGCTGGCGCAGGGCACGGTCAAGGTCCGGATCCGCGTACCGGTCGATGTGCTCGGACGAGGCCTTCGGAACCTGGTCGCCGGCGCGGCGAGCCTTGAGGGTGCCGCTGGCGATGCGGAACGCGGCGCGCCAGGTCCACGCGGCTGGATCGCGGACGGCGCTGCCTCGACGGAGAACCTGGGCGAAGGCCTCAGCAACAGCGTCGCTGGCTACGTCTGCATCGCCGCTATAGGTGTAGACGGCGCGCCACAGTCGCTCCCCGTCCTGGCGGTAAAGCGCCTCGACGGTCGGCTCCGGTTGCATGACCGCGACTGCTGTCTCCATCGATGGCTAAGGAGCCGATTCGAGCCGAAAGGTGACGTCGCCGCTGAACTATCGCATCCCGGTACGCTGGCGGCGCCTCGGCGACACGCGCTGACTCAGCGCACAGCCGTGTAAGTCGCCCTCAGACCACCCAGGGCAGGGTGACCGGCAGGATCGCGTTCAGGAGCAAGCCGAGCGTCAGCAACCCGCCCGCGCGCCGGGTGTGGATGAAGGCGTAGCCCACGAACCACAGCGGCCAACCGAGTTCCCGGCCGGGCGGTGGCCCGGCTGGCTTGGGCTGGCCGAAGACCTTCAGGACCCCCTGCAGGCGCGGGAGGGCAAGGACGATGAGCAGGACCCATGGGCCGACCCAGCCGGCCAAAACGGCCAGCAGCACGAGCGGGTAGAAGAGGATCATCAGCCACTGGCCGACGACCCGTGCCCGAGCCTCGCCGAGGATGACCGGCAGGGTCCGGATGCCGAGGGCAGCGTCGGGCACGAGCTTGTCGATGTGCTTGCCGAAGAGAACGGCGGTCACGATGAGGGCGTAGGGGAGCGAGAAGACGAGGACCCAGGCGGGGATGGTGCCGGTCGCGGCCAGATACGTGCCCCCGATCATAAGCGGCCCCCAGACGAGGAAGACGCCCGGCTCCCCCAGGCCATGCCACTTGAGTCGGATGGGGGGAGCGACGTAGAAGACCGAGACGAAGAGGCCGGCCAGGGCGAAGGCGATGATGAGCGGGCCGACCATCGCGGCCAGGTAGAGCATGATCAGGCCGTCGACGAGCGTCGTGAGCAGGATCGCGGTGCGCAGCTGGGCCCGGGTCACCCAGCCGGAGAGGATGGGATGCGGCGCGTAGAGCGCCCGGACGTAGCCCTCCGTGTCGGGTCCGCCACTCGAGTCGAAGTAGTCGTTGATCATGTTGTTGGCTGCGTGGGCGATCACGAGGCCCACCACGGCGATCGTGGCGTACAGGTAGTTGACCGTCACGCCGCCGACCGTGTTCGCGACGCCGACCGCGAGCAGCACCCCGATCAAGCCCGACCAGAGGGTCATCGGGAAGACCGCAGCTCGCGTGATGACCAGCCACTTGCCGACCGCGTCCATGCGGCCGCTGCTGGGCGGGTTGGCCGTTTCGAACGTCTCCTTCCAGCCGCGCAAGCGCTCGCCGAGGGTCATCGGCGGCAGCGGTTGAATCGCGCCCGGCAGGGTCTGGTCTGGGGTGGAGGTCGTGGTCACCATCGTCGGGCTCCATGCTGTGCGCTCGGAGGCGCTCGGCGCGTCGGAAAACGTGCGCTTGAATAGTAGCACATCTCGCCTGAAGGGCCATCCGAACGCGCATCGACGTGTCGGAGCGAGGCTCCCACCACGACGGACCATGCCAGGACCATCGTTGGGTGGGCGCACAACGGGTCGGTGGTACGATTTCGCGCGACTGCGAAAGCCGACTCCCTGCGTCCGGCCCACCCGCCGGACCAGCCAAGCGCGGCCGGTCCACCATCCGCGCGCGACATCCCAGGTCGCGTGATGGTGCAGGCGGGCTGACCTGCCCGCGACCGAGCAAGGAGCATCCGTGACCGCTTCGCAGTCGACCACTCAGCCCCGAACGACCGTTCAGCCCGCCCGGGCCGGTCTCCGGCGCGGGCCCTTCGTCCACCATAACCTCGCCGTGCCCGCCCTCTACGAGGCCGCAATCCAGCGAGATGAGGGCGTCATCGCCGCCGGCGGTCCCCTGGTCGTCCGGACGGGCACGCACACCGGCCGCTCGCCGAAGGACAAGTTCGTGGTCGAGGAGCCAGCCAGCCGCGATTCGATCTGGTGGGGCGAGGTCAACCGACCGATCTCCGAGGCCGATTTCGAGCGCATGCGCGAGAAGGTCATCGGCCACCTCGCCGCGCGCGAGACCTTCGTCAAGGATGCCTTCGTCGGTGCCCACCCGATGCACCGCCGATCGGTGCGCGTGACCACCGAGACCGCCTGGGCCAGCCTCTTCGCTCACAACCTCTTCATCCGCCCGTCGGCTGACGAGCTGGCCACCTTCCAGCCCGACTTCACGATCTACGACGCGCCCAGCCTGCAGGCCGATCCGGCCGCCGATGGCACGCGGACAGGCACGTTCATCCTGGTCCACGTCTCGCGGCGCGAGGTCCTCATCGGCGGCACCGCCTACGCAGGCGAGATCAAGAAGTCCGCCTTCACGGTCATGAACTACCTGCTGCCTGACGAGGGCGTGCTGCCCATGCACTCGTCGGTCAACGTTGGTCCCGCAGGCGACCCAGCGATCTTCTTCGGCCTCTCCGGGACCGGCAAGACCACGCTCGTGGCCGATCCCGCGCGGACACTCATCGGTGACGACGAGCACGGCTGGGGTCCGGACGGCATCTTCAACTTCGAGGGCGGTTGCTACGCCAAGACCATCCGCCTGTCCGCCATCTACGAACCGGACATCTTCTCGACCACCAAGCGCTTCGGGACCATCCTCGAGAACGTGGCCATGGACCGGGACACGCGCGAGCTTGACCTGGACTCGGAGGAGCTCACCGAGAACACACGCGGCGCGTTTCCGGTGACCTTCATCTCGAAC
>JBEVDC010000167.1:0-7521 GCA_040514195.1 Candidatus Limnocylindrales bacterium
CCGACACCGCGGACACGGAACTCCATCATCGCCAAGCGGGGCACCTGGATGCCGGTCCATCCGGCGGGCAGGGGATAGCCCCACTTCTGCATGAACGGCCCGAAGATCCGCGCCGCGTGCGGTCGGAGGTCCGGTGGGTACTGATCGAGGTAGTTTCCGCGCTCGCCGGTCCGGTTGACCACGGGCACCGGTCGCACCTGCTCCAGCCCGAGCCTCGCGAGCACCAGACTGAAGTCCTCCTGGAGATGCTCGAAACGGATGATCTGGTCCATGTGCTTGTGGTAGATGAGCGTGCTGTTGTCGAAGGGCACCCTGTAGAAGCGGCGGAGGTAGCGCCCGAAGTCGGGCTGTTCGTGGGCCACGAAGGCGAACGCCGTCGCCTGCCGCCTGCTGATGGTGTGGTCGACGACCTGCTGACTGTACCGTTGCCTGTCTGCGGCGGGATGCCCGGTAGAGTCGGTCCTGTACTTGAAGTACAGGCTGACCGCCTCGTCGAGCGGGTTCCGAATGCCCGAGAAGACGAAGTAGCGCTTCTGTTCAGGCGTCGCCACACGCAGGAAGTCGGCCCAGGTGGCGTGCTTCCAGAGCATCTTCCGACCGCCGTACAGCTCGCACAGCTCCGCCTGGATGGCCGTGCAGGCCGTATGGGGTTGCTCGATGAAAACGTAGCGGTGGGCGTCGCTGATGATCACCGCGACGATGATACCCGCAGCACCAGACCCGGGTGCCGGATCACCAGCCCAGCAGCCGGATGAGCGAGCGCTCGATGGGTCGGCCGATGGCCGTCAGGGCCTGGATGAATGGGTTAGAGGTTCGTTCCTCGACGTCGAGCCGCCCAAGGTGGATGTACCGCCGATAGATGTAGCGGCACACGCCGAGGACACGAAAGCTGACGATCGCTGAGCGTGGCACGCGGATGCCGATCCACGCGTCGGGCATCGGGTAGCCCCACTTCTGCATGAACGGCCCGAAGATGCGCGCGGCATGTGGTCGGATCGCCTTCGGGTAGTAGTCGAGATACTCGCCGCGCTCGCTGGTCTGGTTGACGACTGGGAGCGGCCGCACCTGTTCCAACCCGAGTCGCTCGAGGACGCGACTGAGATCCTCCTGGACATTCTCGAAGCGGATGATCGCGTCCATTCGCTTGTGGTAGATGAGCGTGTCGTTGTCGTAAGGCCGCCGGTAGAATCGACGCAGGTAGGTGCCGAAGTCGGCTTGCTCAGCGGTCACGTAGGCGAACTCGTCCCGTTGCCGCTCACTGAGCGAGCGCGACTGCTCTCCCTTGCTGTACTTCCGCTTGTGGTCCGTCCGGTACTTGAAGAACATGCTGACTCGCTCGTCGAGCGGGTTGCGGATGCCGGAGAAGACGAAGTAGCGCTTCTGCGCGGGCGTGGCCACCCGCAGGAATTCGGCGTACGTGGCGTGCTTCTTGAGGATCGGTCGTCCGCCATAGAGTTCGAGGAGCTCGGCCCGGATGGCCGTGCAGGCGGTGTGCGGCTGCTCCACGAAGACGTACCGGTGTTCGTCGCTGATGATCACCGCGGGATGGTAGCAGCCTGTCGGATCCAGAAGGCCCGGATCGCGGCAGCCTCAGCTGGCCGTCGGGCCGAGGATCATGCCGGCGCCCACGGTCACGTTGGAGGCCGCGTCGATGAGGATGAAGGCACCCGTGGTGCGGTTGCGACGGTACTCGTCGTAGAAGATCGGCGCGGTCAGGCGCAGGGCGAGGCGTCCGATGTCGTTGAGGCCCAGGCTGTCGACCTTCTCCTCGCGGTGCAACGTGTCGATGTCGAGCCGGTACTGGACGTCGGCGACGTGTGCGTTGACGGTGCGCGTGGTGTGCTTGAGCACGTAGCGCCCCCCGACGTTGAGCGGCTGGTCGGTCATCCAGCAGACCATGGCGTCGATGCGCTGCCCGACCCGGGGCCGGTTGTTCTCGCGGCAGATCATGTCGCCGCGCGAGAGGTCGATGTCGTCGGCCAGGCGGATGGTCACCGCCAGCGGCGAGAATGCCTCGTCCAGCGGGCCGTCGAAGTCGTCGATGGCCGAGATCGTGGTGGTCAGGTCGGAAGGCAGGACGACCACGTCATCGCCCGGCTTGAAGACCCCGCCAGCGACCTGGCCCGCGTAACCGCGATAGCCCTCTGATTTCGCGGAGGTCGGCTGGACGACCATCTGGACCGGGAAGCGGCAGTCCACCAGGTTGCGGTCGGAGGCGATGAAGAGCGTCTCGAGGTGGTTGAGGAGCGAGCCGCCGGCGTACCACGGCATCCGCTCAGAGCGCGTGACCACGTTGTCACCGTGCAGGGCACTGACCGGGATGAAGGCCACGTCGGTCACGTCGAGCTTGGCGGCGAAGGCCGTGAACTCGTTCCGGATCCGGTCGTAGACGGCCTCGTCGAAGTCCACCAGGTCCATCTTGTTGATGCACACCAGGAAGTGCGGGACACGTAGGAGCGAGGCGATCACGGCGTGCCGCCGCGACTGCTGGACGACGCCCTTCTGGGCATCGATGAGGATGAGGGCCAGGTCTGCGGTCGATGCGCCGGTGACCATGTTGCGCGTGTACTGCACGTGACCCGGGGTGTCGGCCAGGATGAACTTGCGGCGTGGGGTCGAGAAGTAGCGGTAGGCGACGTCGATGGTGATGCCCTGCTCCCGCTCGGCCCGCAGACCATCGGTCAGGAGGGCCAGGTTGAGCAGCTCATCGCCACGGCGAGCGCTCGTCTTGCGCAGGTGCTCGAGCTGATCCTCGAGGATGAGCTTGGAGTCATAGAGCAGCCGGCCGATGAGCGTGCTCTTGCCGTCGTCCACCGAGCCGGCCGTCGCCACCCGCATGAGGTCTGCGCCGGCCATGACCGGGTCCGCGTGCGCATGTGCGCCGTTGCCGCGGGCCATCAGTCGGCGGCCATCAGAAGTAACCCTCGCGCTTGCGGTCTTCCATAGCCGCCTCGCTCGAGCGGTCGTCGGCGCGGGTCGCGCCCCGTTCGGTGATCCGCGTCGCCACGAGCTCCTCGATGACCTCGTCGATGGTTTCGGCGTGGGACTCGACGGCGCCGGTGCAGGTCATGTCGCCGACCGTCCGGAAGCGCACGCGTGTCTCGAAGGGCTCTTCGCCGGGCATCAGCGGCACGTAGGGGCCGAGCGCCAGCAGCATCCCGTCGCGGCGGAAGACCGGCCGCTGGTGGGCGAAGTAGATGGTCGGGATCTCCAGCTGCTCACGCTCGATGTAGTGCCAGACGTCGAGCTCCGTCCAATTGGAGATCGGAAAGACGCGGAGATGCTCGCCCTGCCGATGGCGGGCGTTGTAGATGGCCCATGGTTCGGGTCGCTGATTGCGCGGATCCCACTGGCCGAACTCGTCGCGGACGGAGAAGATGCGCTCCTTGGCCCTGGCCCGCTCCTCGTCGCGCCGGGCGCCGCCGATGGCGGCGTCGAAGCCATGCTCGGCGATGGCGTCCAGGAGGGTCACCGTCTGGAGGCGATTGCGCGACGCGCGGGGTCCCGTCTCCTCGGTCACTCGACCTCGATCGATCGAGTCCTGGACGCTCGCGACCACGAGCCGCTCGCCGATCTCGGCCATGCGCCGGTCTCGATACTCGATCGCCTCAGGGACGTTGTGCCCCGTGTCGACGTGCATCACCGGGAACGGGAATCGTGCCGGTCGGAAGGCCTTCTCGGCGAGCCGGAGAAGGACGATGGAATCCTTGCCACCAGAGAAGAGCAAGACCGGCGAGCGGGTCTCAGCGGCGACCTCGCGCATGATGGTGACGGCTTCCGCCTCGAGCGTGTCGAGGTGACTGAGCAGGTATCCGCGTGCTTGCATCATCCGCGTCGTGACATGGGTCGGTCGTCCGGGGTCCTTGGGGCGCGGTCGTGCTTCGATGGGGATGACCGGCGGGACGGAGTATATGCGACCGACGCCGAGGCTCCCCGCGTCATGCGTCCCGAGCTTCCGCCCGGGGTAGCATTCCGGGGCCCCGGAGGACCAGTCGAGGAGGTTCCAGAGCCAGCGCATGATCGACCCGCCCATGCCATCAGACACCGAATCGCCCGCCGCTTTCGGGCTCGAGCTGGCTGCCGCAACCGATGCTGCCCGGGCTGGCGGAGCAGCCATCCGAGAGGTCTTCGGCCGGCCGCATGCGGTGACCTACAAGACCGGGGACGACCCCCTGACGGCTGCCGACTCGGCCTCCGACCGGTGCATCCGCGATCGGCTGCGGTCCGCCTTTCCGCGCGACGGTTGGCTGTCGGAGGAGGGGGATGCGAGGCAAGGCGCCGATGTCGGACGCGTGTGGGTCGTCGATCCGCTTGACGGCACGCGCGAGTTCGTCCAGCACATCCCTGAGTTCGCCGTGTCCATCGCCCTGACGGTCGACGGCCGGCCCGTCGTGGCGGTCGTCTACAACCCCATCCGCGACCAGCTCGTGAGCGCCGTTCGCGATGGCGGGGTCCACGTGGACGGACGCTCCGTGGCCGCATCCGACACAGCCGATCTCGCGACCGCGGTCGTGCTGGCAAGTCGGAGCGAGGTCTCACGTGGCGACTGGGAACCGTTCGAGGGCCGCTGCCGGGTTCGCCCGACCGGCAGCGTGGCCTACAAGATGGCGCTCGTGGCGATCGGTGAGGCTGATGCCACCATCAGCCTTGCGCCCAAGCATGGCTGGGACGTCTGCGCCGGCATCCTGCTCGTCGAGGAGGCCGGCGGCCGCGCGTCCCTGCTGGACGGCAGGCCCCTCGACATGACACATCCCGCCGCCCTCATCGATGGCCTGATCGCCAGCAACGCCGAGCTGCACGCTCAGATCCTGGCCGCCGTCGCTGTCACCCCGCGCCCGGCGTAGGCTCCATGCCGTCCCGCCACCGATCGTGGGCCGGATGGTCGTCGTGGACGGCCACGAAATGGCCGGTGAACGTCGCTGTGACGATGCCCTCGTCGGTCTCGATGCGTGCCTCACTCGTCGCCCGCCGGCCAGCGACCTCGATCGGCCAGGCACGCAGCGTGAGCGGTCGATCGGTCGGTGTCGGCGCCAGCAGGCGCACCTCGTAGTCCGCGGTCACCGTGGCCGGAGGTCGGTCGGCCCCCGACAAGCGCATGATGGCCAGCGCCGCCGACCAGTTCGCATGGCAATCGAGGATGGTGCCGCAGATGCCACCGTTGAGGACGTTCGCGAAGGCATGATGCTCGGGTGACGGGCTCCAGGTGGCGACGAGGGCATCCTCGCGCTCGGGGTCGGGATCCGGAAAGCTGCGGACGTGCAGGCCCTTGGGATTGGCCGGCCCACAGCCGAAGCAGATGCTGCCCGGCGCGTATCGCTCCTGGACGCTCGCCCCGAGGGCACGATTCACGCGGGTACCGGCTGCGGCATCATGGCCGCGAGTCTACTGCCCGCGAGGACCGCCGATGATCGTCGTCTCCAGCCCGCTGCACGCACGTCACGAGCCGCCCCGGGAGGTGGCCGGCGGGCGCGAGACCGCGGCCTTCGAGGTCGGCGCCAGGGCGACGTCGATCCTGGCTGCGATCGACGCCGACGGTGCCTTCGAGCACGTGGCCCCAGACGACTTCGGCCTCGGACCGATCCTCGCCGTCCACGATCCGCGGCTGGTGCGCTACCTCGAGACAGCCTGGGACGAGTGGCGGATCGGCGGCACCGGCGGCGACAGCATCGTGCCCGACACGCTGCGCCATCCCGCGTTGCGGCCGGCCGGAGCGGCGTGGCCCGAGCCGGATTCCCCGTGCGGTCGTGTCGGCTACTGGACCTTCGACACGGCCACGCCCATCGTCGAGGGCACGTGGCAGGCGGCGCGGTCCGCCGTCGATGTTGCCTTGACCACTGCCGCGCGCGTGGCCGGCGGTGCGCCCGTGGCGTACGGCCTTTGCCGCCCGCCCGGGCACCACGCGGCCAGGGATCTCTTCGGTGGCTACTGTTACCTCAACAACGCGGCCATCGCCGCGCACTGGCTTACGCAGCGGACGGGGGGGCCGGTGGCCATCCTCGACGTCGATGTCCACCACGGCAACGGGACGCAGGCCATCTTCTGGGAGCGAGCGGACGTCCTCTACCTCTCCCTTCACGCCGACCCGCTCGGGACGTACCCCTACTTCACCGGCTACGCCGACGAGGTGGGTGCCGGCGACGGGCGCGGCGCGAACCTGAACGTGCCGCTCGGCCCCGGCACGGACGACGATGCCTACCTCACCGCGCTGGCGGCGGCCATCGAGCGGATCGCCGATCTCGGCGCCGCGACGCTCGTGGTCTCGCTGGGCATGGACACCTATGCGCTCGACCCGATCGGCGGCTTCAAGCTCACCGCGGTGGGCTACCAGGCGATGGGTCGGCGGGTGGCCGACCTCGGTTTGCCGACGATCATCCTCCAGGAGGGCGGTTATCACGTCGGCGACCTGGGCACGAACGTCGTCGCCTGGCTGCGTGGGTTCGCACCCGCAGGCTGAGCGCGCCTCCTGAGGGAGTACCATCCGCGCATGCCAGTCGGACAAGACCTCATCATCATCCTCGTCGTCATCCTGGTCATCGTGCTCCTGATCCGGGGGCCCAAGGCGCTGCCCAAGTTGGGCGAGTCGCTTGGCCAGTCGATCAGCGGCTTCCGGCGCGCGACCCGCGAGGGCGATGCGGAAGACACAGGCTCGACCTCGAACGCGACGGCCACGCCACTCGATGCGGGCACGAGCCCGGCGCCCGCTCCCGAACCTGCGGCTGGCCCGGCGCCGACCCCCGTTGTCCCTCCGCCCGGGCCCATGGCGACCACCACCGCGCCGAGCCCGGCGGCGACCCCGGTCGGAGCCCCGGAGTCAGGTCCGACGGACGGGGAGCCCAAGGCCTGACGCCGGCCTGGGCTTGATGGACCGATGAGCGACCGTGAGGCGCGCATCCGCGCGCTCGTGGACGAGATCGAGTTCGAGATCGGCGAGGACGGGCTGGGCCCCGACCGCGCCGTGGCTGACACCGACGGACCGGTCGAGGCGGCTGTTCGCGAGATCCTGGTGGAGATCGGCGAGGATCCCGACCGTGACGGCCTGCTCGGCACGCCGGAGCGCGTCCACCGCATGTACGCCGAGCTGACCGCCGGCTATCGCGTCGACCCGGACCGACTCATCAACGGCGCCGTCTTCGACGTCGACTACAGCGAGATGGTGATCGTCAAGGACATCCCCTTCTATTCCCTCTGCGAGCATCACCTGCTGCCCTTCTTCGGCACCGCCTCGGTGGCCTACATCCCGAGGGGCCGGGTCATCGGGTTGTCCAAGATCCCGCGCATCGTCGAGATGTACGCGCGCCGACTCCAGGTCCAGGAACGATTGACGCAGCAGGTCGCCGAGTTCCTGCAGCAGCGCATCGAGCCGCAGGGCGTGGGCGTGGTCATGGAGGCGACGCATCTGTGCGCAGTGATGCGCGGCGTTCGCAAGCCGGGCACGATCATGACCACCAGCGCAGTGCTCGGCATCTTCCGATCACGCGACAAGACACGCGCCGAATTCCTGGCCCACCTCGAGCGGCGACC
>JBEVDC010000115.1:0-17567 GCA_040514195.1 Candidatus Limnocylindrales bacterium
CCCACCGTCGCGTGTGCGGGACCTCGATCTGGCCCAGCGCCTCATCGACCCGCAGCCGCTTCTGGACCAGCCCGGTGTAGAGGCCGCTGACGAGCAACACCAGCACCACGCGGATGCCGATGGCGATGATGATTCCCCAGCTCATTCCGACCTCCTACGAAGCGACTGCGGCGAGTATAGGCCGGGTCGGACGCGGGTTGGTGGGCGGTACAGGACTCGAACCTGTGACCCCCTCGGTGTAAGCGAGGTGCTCTGGCCGACTGAGCTAACCGCCCGATGCCGATGCTAGCAGGCGCCCTTGGGCCGCGGGGGAGGTCGAATTGGAAGTGAGAGGGTGGTGCCCAGGCCGGGACTTGAACCCGGATGACTTGCGTCATACGCCCCTCAAACGTACGCGTATACCAATTCCGCCACCTGGGCCCGGACGATAGGTGTGTGGTACCGAGGGAGGGACTTGAACCCACACGACCTTGCGGCCACTAGGTCCTGAACCTAGCGCGTCTGCCTATTCCGCCACCTCGGCTCCGACGTCTCCGGGACGCGCGGCCATCACTGATCGGGCGTCTCGGCGAGGCGCCATGTTAGCACATCCCAAAATCGGTCCGAGGCGCTCGAGACCTGCCGCGGAGTGGGTCCCTGGAGGCGGTCGTGGGCCAGCTCGACCCGGTCCTCGAGGTAGAGCGGCAGGAACGGCAGCCGCTCGCGGAGCTCTCTTTGGAGCTCCGCGAACTTGGCGGTGCGGACCTTCGTATCCGTGGCTGTCCTGGCTGCCGCGAGGAGTCCATCCATCTTGGCCGACTGGTAGCCCGAGACGTTCGAGCCGCCTCGCGCGGCCTGGCTTGAGTCGAGCAAGGCCGTCAGGTCAGGGTCCAGGCCCAGGTCCATCTCGACGACGGCGGCATCGAACTCGCCGGAGCGAAGCTGGCCCTCGACGAATTCGACCGGCGGATAGGCCTTCAACGTGGCCCTGATGCCCAAGTCCTTCCAGGCGGCGACCACGCGCTCGGCGGCGGCATAGAGTTGCGGGTTGGCCTCCGCCTCGACGGTCACGACCTCGATGCGCAGGGGATCCTTGGCGCCACTTGCCTGCCAGGCGCCGCCGACCTTCTTCCAGCCTGCATCCCTGAGCGCCTTGGCGGCAGCGGCCCGATCATGGGTCAGCGGCGCCGGACCGCTGGTATCGAAGAGCGGCGACGTGGGCGCGATGGGCACGTCGACGATGACGCCGTGCCCATTCGCAGCGTCGGCCACGAGGCCTTCGCGATCGATGGCTCGAAGCAGCGCTTGGCGCACCGAGGCGTCGCGGAAGGGCGACTTGCTGCTGCGCAAGTTGAGCACGGCAGCCGTCAGGTGGCTGGTCGGATAGGCGATCTCGCGCAGGCCGGGCAGTGCGGCGAGGGCTTTCGTCCGCTCAAGCGGGAGGTCGCCCGCGACATCGACGTCGCCGGCCTCGAGCGCGTCGGCCAAGGACGCGACGTCGGGATACAGCTCCAGCGCCAGGGCGTCGAGCCGAGGCCGCTGGGGGCCGTCCTGGGGCGCCGCCGGCGTTGGCTGGGCCGGCGTCGCGAACGGATCGGCCGGGAGGGGTGCGGGCGCGCCTCCCGGCGGTGGACCGGCTCGTTCGAGCACGACTTGATCGTCGCCGAGCGTGGCCAGCCGGAATGGTCCGCTGCCCACCGGCTGGAGGCCGAAGGCGGTGGCGCGTCGCTCGGCGACCGGGATGGCCGCCAGCAGATGCGCCGGCACGATGGGCTGCGTGGTCGCGGTCAGGAACGAGGCCAGCGGCTCCTGGAGGACGAACCGGACGCGGTACGGCCCGAGGCGCTCGACCTTCAGGCTGCGGAACGCGTTGCCGAACGGCCCGTCGTAATCAGGATGCTGGAGGCTCAGGACAGTGAACACGACGTCGTCCGCAGTCACCGGCCGGCCGTCATGCCAGCTCACGTCATCCCGAAGGTCGAAGGTCCAGGTCCGGCCGTCGCTGCTCACGTCCCAGGCACTTGCCAGGTCTGGCTGGATGGTGCCGGCAGGACCCAGGCGGGTCAGGCCTCGGAACAGGAGCGCGATCGCGTCGCGTTCAGCAGGGTCACTGGCGTAGAGGGGATCGAGGGTCGTGATACGCCCGACCGTGCCGACCCGCAGGATGCGCTCCGCGATCAGGCCGCTCGGCGACGGGCTGGCAGCTGGGCCGGCGGCTGGCCCGCTGACGATCAGCGCGACGGCGACGACGACGAGGACGAGGACTGCGGCCGCGAGGATGCCGCGTTCACGGATGTTCAAGCTCTGGTTCCCTCGATCTCGCCCGGTGGTGCTCCCTCGCAGCACCGCCCCGGCGCTGGATCAGGCTGTCTGGGCAGCGAGCGCGTAGGCGGCGATGGAGAAGACCACGAAGAGAACAGTCATCACGATGGTGAAGCGGTAGAGCGTCTTCTCGATTCCCCGGCGGCTGCGATAGACCGAGGAGTCTCCACCGAAGGCGGATCCGAGCCCGGCGCCGCGTGCCTGCAGGAGGATGGCGGCCATGAGGCCGACGCTGACGATGATCTGGCCGATGGCCAGGATGGTGTTCACGGGCGGAGGCGTCCTTCCGATGGTCTCATCAAGCCGCGGAAGGATAGCACGGGCTCGGCTTCCGACCGTCCCTCATGCCGCTGGCGCTGGCGCCGCGTCGAGCAGCGAGCGGCCGGTCATGCCGGGGATCGCCGGCTCGTCGGCGATGGCCAGGAGCGTTGGCGTGACGTCGGCCAGCACCCCATCGCCGAGGTGCTTGCCGCGCACGGCGGCGCCGACGATGACGATCGGCACGGGGTTGAGGGAGTGGGCGGTGACGGGTGCGCCGGCGGGATCCCGCATCTCGTCGGCATTGCCGTGGTCGGCGGTGACACACAGCCGCGCCCCCGCGCCGCCTTTGGCTGACGTCCGAGTGTCGGCGGCCAGGACGGCGTCGACTACCCGACCCAGGCACGCGTCGACCACCTCGAGGGCCGCGATAGTGGCCGGCCAGACGCCGGTGTGCCCGACCATGTCGGGGTTGGCGTAGTTGGCCACGATCAGGTCATAGGCGTCCGACTCGATGGCCTCGACCAGGGCGTCGGTCACGCCCTCAGCGCTCATGGCCGGCGCCAGGTCGTAGGTCGCGACCGTTCGGCTCGGCACGAGCCGTCGGTCCTCGCCAGGCCACGCGGCTTCGACGCCGCCGTTGAAGAAATAGGTCACGTGGGCGTACTTCTCGGTCTCGGCCACGTGGAACTGCCGCCAGCCACGCTCCGAGGCGTGCTCGGCGAGGCTGTGCACCACGGCCGGTGGAAAGGCGACCGCGACCGGTAGCCCCGATTGGTACTCGGTCATCGTGACGACCCGCAGGCTTTTGGGCCGACTGCCCCGCTCGAAGCCCGCGAAGTCGTCGCCGTCGACCAACGCGTGTGCCAGCTGCCGGGCGCGATCGGCCCGGAAGTTGCAGTGCACCACGACGTCGCCGTCATTCAGCCGACCGTCGACGCCCGAGATGATCGTGGGCTGCACGAACTCGTCGTCCTCGCCGCGTTCGTAGGCGCCTCGGATGGCCGCGTCCGCCGAGGCAGCCGCCAGCCCGAGGCCGTGGACGATGGCGTCGTAGCCGCGCTTGACCCGCTCCCAGCGGCCGTCGCGATCCATGGCGAAGTAGCGACCACCGACCGAGGCGATCCGTGCCCCTGGGTGGACCTCCGCCAGGCGCGCCTCGAGGCCGGCGAGGTAGGCGCGCGCCGAGCGCGGCGGCGTGTCGCGCCCATCGAGCAAAGCGTGCACGACGAGGTCCCGGACGGCCAGCTCGTTGGCCAGCTCCGCGATGGCGACGAGGTGCCGATCGTTGGCATGAACGCCGCCCGGCCCGACGAGGCTGACGAGCGCCAGGCGTCCACTGCCGCCGGCCGCGGCTCGACAAGCGTCGATGAGGACCTGGTTGGCGCGGAACGAGCCGTCGGCGATGGCGGCGTCGATGCGCGGCAGATCCTGGAGTACCGGCCGGCCAGCGCCGAGATTCAGGTGGCCGACTTCCGAGTTGCCCATCTGGCCCTCGGGCAGGCCGACGGCCGGGCCAGACGCCCCCAGCTTGGCGTGGGGCCAGCCGTCGAGCAGCGCCCGCCAGTTCGGCATCGTCGCGGCGGCGATCGCGTCAGCCTCGGGACGTTGCCCGATGCCGAAGCCGTCGAGGATGACCAGGACGATCGGCCGCGGTCGTCCGACCGTCACCTGGTGGCCGCGGCGTGGGTGCGTGCTCGCGCGGTGACGCCAGCGCGGGCCACGATGCCGGCCATCTCCTCGACCTTCAGGCTCGCACCACCGACGAGTGCCCCGTCGATGGCCGGCTCGGCGAGGAATTCACCGATGGCGGCGCTGGTGACGCTGCCGCCGTACAGCACCGGGACTTGATCAGCGTCGATGCCCATGGCACGCATGCCGTCGCGGATCACGTCCGTCATCAGCGCCGCATCAGCGCCCGAGGCCGTGCGCCCGGTGCCGATGGCCCAGACCGGCTCGTAGGCGACGACCAGCCAGGCCGCGGCATCAGCGCGCAGGCCGGGCTCGAGGACCTCGAGCGCACCCGCCAGCTGGCCGCGCACGATCGTCTCCGCGGCGCCTGCCTCCCGTTCGGTCAGCAGCTCGCCGACGCACAGGATGGGGCGAAGGCCGTGCTCGCGGCAGCGAATGAGCTTCCGTCCGATGAGCGCGTCCGTCTCCGCCTGGTCGCGTCGGCGCTCGGAATGCCCGACGATGGCCCAGGTCGCATAGGGCGCGATCATGGCCGCCGAGATCTCGCCGGTATAGGCGCCGCGCGCCTCCGCGTGCACGTTCTGGGCACCCGTCGCGATGCCCGTGCCGGCCAGGGTCGCGGCGACGGTCGGCAGGGCGATGGCCGGCGGGCAGATGACCCGGACGACGGCTTCGTCGGTCATAACGGCGGCCAGGCTTGCGGCCAGCGTCCCGGCGTCGGATGGCGTCGAGTTCATCTTCCAGTTGCCGGCGACGACGACCTGGCGCATGGCCGAAATCATCGCATGCGAGCGGCCTCGGCCTCGAGCCGCTCCAACGCCCGCTGGATGGCAGAGCGACCCGAATCGAGCTCGGCAGCCAGCTCGCTGATGGACGCCTCGGGTGTCGCCAGTCGAGCGCGGGCGACCGCACGCGTGGTGGCGGGCAGGCTGTCGAGTCGGCCGCTCGCCTCGAGCTGCTCGATGGCCGCCACCTGGCGGGCGGCGGTCGCGATGCCGCGTCGGATGTTGGCGGTCTCGGCATTCAGCTGTCGATTCAAGTCACTGCGCAGCTCCCGAGCCACGGTCAGCGACTCCAGTTCGAGGACGGTGGCCGAGGCACCCGCCAGCCGCAGGAAGCGCGTGACCGTGGCCGCGCTCTTCCAGGTCACGACGGCCGCTCCACGACGCGAGCGAAGCCTGGCCGGCAGGCCGAGCTCAGCGAGCTGCACAGCGAAGGCATCGCCATCCGTGGCGGGCAGCACGAACTCCAGGTGCGTCCGCCCGCTGGCCAGGCTCAGCGAGCCACGCGCGAGGAACCGACCGCGCAGCCAGGCCAGTCGGCAATGCTCCGCCGCGGTCGACCACTCGAACCGCGCCATGCCACGGTCCGCGTGCTCCAACCGGACGGCGAGACGCGCCACGACGGCGTCGCGGGCCTGCCCGGTAGCAGCAGACCCGAGCCCGTCACGCTCGGCCGCCCGGCAACAGGCGCGTCCCGGTTCGACAGCCGCCAGCTCGGCACGCAGCGCCTCGACCAGCTGACGCGCACCCTCGTCCACGCGGCGCGCACCCTGGTCCACGCGGCGGCGGCTCTCGCAGCCCGCTGCATGGCGGCGCGCGGTGACCGACGTCATGCGCTTCGGGAGGCCTCGGCGGCCAAGGGCGCATTGGCGACATCGGCCGCCTGGAAGGCCATGATCGCCCCGGCCAGCCGCTGTGGATCATGGCGATGTGCGTTGTCGGGATCGACCACTGGCGCGGTCACGAACCTGACCCGCTGCTGCCAGGCGGCGGGCAGCACCGGCGCGATGGCGCGCGCCGGCCAGTCGCGGGGCGCCCTCGCGGTCAGGTCGTCGTTGGCCACCACCGCATCGACGACGCCATCGCCGACATGGTCGATGATGGCCTGCAGGTGGTCGACGAGCGTGAAGGCCTCCGTCTCGCCGAGCTGCGTGGCCACGTTGACGACGTAGACGGCAGGCGCCCGAGCCGCGCGGACGGCCTCGCGGATCTCGCCCACGAGCAGATTCGGCAGCAGGCTGGTGTAGAGGCTGCCGGGGCCGAGGACGATGAGGTCGGCGGACATGATGGCCTGCACGGCATCGCTCGTCGCGTGCACGTCCCCGGGCGCGATCCAGACACGGTGGATCGAGCGCGCACGGCCGACCGCTGACTGGCCGACCAGCCGCGAGCCATCTGCCAGCTCGGCATGGAGCGTCAGTGGCACCGGGGCAGCGGGCACGACCTGGCCGCGCACCGCGAGCACCTGGTTCATGCGCCGAACTCCCTCCTCGAAGTCGCCCTCGAGGTCGCTTAGGGCCGCGATGAGCAGGTTGCCGAGCGCGTGGCCACCCAGGCCCCCTGGACGCATGGCCTCCGGGAAGCGGTACTGGAGCAGGCGCGTCATGGTCGCCTCGGCATCCGAGAGCGCCGCCAGGCAGTTCCGGATGTCGCCCATCGGTGGTAGTCCGATGGCATCCCGCAGTCGGCCGGACGAGCCGCCATCGTCGGCCACGGTGACGATCGCGGTCAGGTTGCTCGAGTAACCCTTGAGGCCACGCAGCAGCGTCGAGAGACCCGTCCCGCCGCCGATGGCCACGATCCTCGGACCGCGGGCCAGTGCGCGCTGTCGCACGAGCAAGTCCACGAGCGGCGCTCCACGGGAGGCGAGCGGCTCCATGAGCGTCTCCAGCAGACGACGGAGGCCGGCGATGAGGATGGCCAGGCCGACGACGAAGAGCACGACCACGCGCAGCCAGGCCGGCAGGAATTGGAGCGTCAGGAACCAGATGAGCGAGGCGTCCGGCGCGCCTCCGGGCGCGACTTCGCGGACCACCTGTCGCAGGACGAGCGAACCGGCGATAGCGATGAGCAGCTCCCCGAGGAAGATGACGAGGAGCCATCGCTTCAGGCCGACGCCAGGGCGCAGCAGCCGCCGCAGGCGTTCGCGCCCGCTGCCGGTCAGGTCGATCGGGCTCGGGCGCCGCGGGGCCACGCTCAGCCCTGCTCGAGGTCGCGGTGCCAGACGTCCACGTGACCCAGGTCGCGCTGACGCCAATCCGCCGCCAGCTGCTCGGCGATGGTGATCGAGCGGTGATAGCCGCCCGTACAGCCGATGGCCACCGTCAGGCGGCTGCGACCCTCGGCGAGGTAGGCGGGGATGGCGAACGTGAAGAGCTCGCCCATGATCTCGAGGAACCGTGAAGTGGTGGGCTGGCCGAGGACGAAGGTGCGCACTGGCTCCGTCAGGCCAGAGAGCGGCCGGAGGACCGGATCGTAGAATGGGTTCTCGATGAAGCGCACGTCGAGCACGATGTCGGCCTCGAGGGGGATGCCGTACTTGTAACCGAAGCTGATGAGCTGGAGGGCGATCCTCGAAGGTTCCTCGGTCGCTTCGATGGCCGCCAGGATGCGTTCGCGAAGGCTTCGTCCTGAGAGGTCGGACGTGTCGATGATCACATCCGCCGTCTCCCGCACCTCCTCGAGCAATCGACGTTCCTCCGCGATCGAGGCCGCGATGCCCGACCCGCGCTGCAGGGGGTGGCGATGGCGCGTCTCGCTGTAGCGACGGATGAGGACATCGTCCCGTGCCTCGAGGAAGATGACGCGCGGACTGATACCCCGACCCTCGAGCGCACCAAGCACCGAGCCGAGCGCGACACGCGGGTCACCGGCGCGGACGTCGAGGACGATGGCGACTCGCCCGAAGCGGCTCATGTCCGAGGCCACCAGTTCGGCCAGGTCGGGCACCAGCTCGGCGGGCAGGTTGTCGACGACGGTGTAGCCGAGATCCTCGAAGAGCTTGCTGGTGGCCGTCTTGCCGGCACCGGAAAGGCCGCTGATGATGGCTACGTGCTGGCCGGGCTCAACCATCGGCTGGCCTCTCGGCGTCCGTCGATGTCGTCGCGGCGCCAAGCGACGGGTCGGCGGCGCCAAGCGGCGGGTCGGTGGCGTCAGCCGCCGGGTCGGCAGCGTCAGCTGCCATCTCGGCCACGCGGGCATCAGCGGCAGCGGTGGCCGCGTCCCGGGCGTCGAGCCGACCGATGGCCAGGATGGTGCCCTCGTAGAGGGCGTACATCACCCCGCTCATGACCAGCGGGCTGATGGGATCGCCGCCGGGCGTGACCACGACGGCGAAGATGACGATGCCCAGGAGCGCGTAGCGGCGGCTGGCCTTCAGCCGTGTGAGCGGCAGGATGCCCAGGCGGTTGAGGACGATGAGCACGATCGGGAACTGCATGACCGCGCCGAAGACGAGGAAGAGCATGGTCACGAAGCCGAAGTACGCCTCCGCCGTCAGCTCCATGACCAGCACGCCTGGGATCTCGAATCCGGTCAGGAAGGTGGCTGCTGCTGGCAAGACGGCATAAGCCACGACGACGCCGAGCACGAAGAAGCCGAGCATGGCCGGGATCCAGGGTCGCGCGATCCGTCGTTCGCGGAGCGTCAGGCCGGGCGACACGAAGGCCCAGAGCTGCCAGGCCACGACCGGCAGCGCGAGCGCGACGCCGACCATGAGGGCAAGCTTGAGTCGCACGGTGAAGGCGCCCCCGAGCTCCAGGTAGATGAGCTGCTGGCCACCGATGGGGCCGGTCAACAGGCTGATGAGCTGCTCGGAGAAGACGAACCCGATGGCGGTGCCGACGATCAAGGCGGCGGCGCCGACGGCGATGCGGCGGCGCAGCTCGCCAAGGTGGTCGACGAGCGTCATCACCGATCCGTCGCCGTCTGACGGCTCGTTGACCAGCGAGGCAGGCTCCCCTGCCCTGCCCAGCTCGATCTCGGTCACGGCTCGGCCGGTGGGCGGCCGTCAGGCGCCGGGCGTCGACTCGGCGTCGGCGTCGGGCGGGACGGATGTCGCCGTCGGCGCGATCGGAGGCGGCACGTCGCTCGTCGGCGAGGCATCGACGGTGCCGGTGGCTGCCGGTGCGGGCGCGGCGGACGGGGCCACCGCGGCGGGCGTGGCAGGAGGGGCCGGCGCCGCAGGAGCGGCCGATGCGGCGGTCATCGCGGTGCCGGCTGAGGCCGTAGCGGCGGCCGTCGG
The DNA here is from genome assembly GCA_040514195.1 of Candidatus Limnocylindrales bacterium. GTDB lineage: Bacteria > Chloroflexota > Limnocylindria > Limnocylindrales > CSP1-4 > CSP1-4. The sequence continues at coordinate 9,277 of JBEVDC010000115.1, forward strand.
AGTGGGCGGTGGCTTGGTGGCCGAGGTCACGGCTTCCTGCATCTCGGTCGAGGCCTTGCGGAATTCGCGCAGTGACTTGCCGAGCGCCGCCCCGACGTCGGGAAGGCGGCCGGGCCCGATGACCAGAAGGGCGATGGCGAGGATCAAGAGGAGCTCGCCGGGCCCGATGTTGAAGGGCATGGCTGGTTTCGACTCCAGTTTGGATCGACCGGGCTACCTTGCCCGGAGACCGGCGGTCATGGTAGCACCGAGGTCCGACGCGACCAGTCCGACGCGGCAGCCGCAAGTGCCTCGCCAGGGTCGGCCGCGCCGATGGCCGCACCGGCGATGCCTCGAGAGACGTTGATCAGCAGGCCACCTCCGGCCACGTCCGCAACCTCACCCGTCCGCGTCGGCCCGGATGCGAGCGTCGCTGTCAGGTCGCCGCCCTGGGCGCCGACACCCGGTACCAGGAAGGGCAGCGTTGGTGCGATGCCTCGCACTGTTGCCAGCTCGGCGGGCGCGGTGGCGCCGACGACGAGCCCGACGGTCCCGAACCTGTCGCCCCAGGCGCCGGCGAGCGCGGCCACACGCTCGAAGAGCGCTTCAGCCGGACGCCCGGTGTCCGCATCAGCCGCCACCTGAAGTGCCTGGATCTCGCCTGCGCCAGGGTTGGACGTCCGGCAGAGGACGTAGACGAAGCGATCGGAGCGCGCGAGGAGCGGCTCGAGTGCGTCGGACCCGAGATATGGACTGGCGGTCACGGCGTGAGCGCCAAGCCCATCGAAGATGGCCGCCGCGTGGCGCGCGGCTGTGGACCCGATGTCGCCGCGCTTGGCGTCGGCGATGATCGGCACGTCGGGCGGAACGCGCGCCAGGAGTCGCTCGAGGGCGGACAGTCCGCCCGCGCCGAAGGCCTCGAAGAACGCCAGATTGGGCTTCACCGCGGCCGCATACGGGAGGGCGGCCTCGAGGAGCAGAGATGCGAAGCGCTCGAGGCCGGCAAGGCCGGTACCGAGGCCACCCGGCAGGCCCGACGGATCGGGGTCGACGCCCAGACAGAGCACGGACCCAACGAGCCGGGTCCTGGCCGCCAGCAATCCCAGGTATGGGCCCATCAGGCGCGCGCGGGCGTGTCCATCACGGCGACGGCGCGACGCTCTGCGTGGCCCCTGATCCCGATGCATCGGGGGAAGCCGTCACGGCCGGGAGGAGCGCTGGCGGGATGTACCAGGCGGGCCGCGAGGCCGGGTCGAGTCGCGTGTCCGTCGTCAGGGCGATGTCGTCGACGACGCTCGGGACGCCATCCGGGCTGTCGGCAGGCCCGAGCTTGATGAGTCGCAAGTCGGCGCCCTCAGGGGTCAGACCGAGGTACGCGATGCCAGACCCGTCGGGCCCCCATGTCGGTGCGAAACTGCGTCCATCGCTCGTCAGACGCTCGACGACGACCCCGTCCGCAGCCCGGATGATGACGATGTCACGGCCAGTGCCGGTCGTCTTCACGGCAGCCAGGAAGGTGCCGTCCGGCGACCACGAAGGCTGAGCGAAGCCGCGGGGGGTCAGAAATCGGAACTTCTTGGAGCCCGTCGTGTAGACCGCCACGCGCGGCGCGCCGATGGCGCCGTCGCGCCCGTTGTACGTGAAGGCGATGCGCTTGCCGTCAGGGCTCCAGGCCGGGTCGTTGTGACCGAGCCCGGCCACCTGTCGCACGCCCAGGTCGTCCACGCGGCCACCCTTGGTCGGCAGGAGGCTCAGCCGGACGTCGTCCTCGAAGGGATCGGGCGCGTCGCTCACCAGGGCGATGCTCGCCCCATCCGGGCTGACAGCCGGTTGGAGGAGCCACGTGAAGTAGTACCGGTTGTTACCGCCCTTGAGCTTGTAGAGGCCACTCTTGATGACGTCGCGCGCGCTGCCGTCGGGCGCGACCCGCACCAGGACCGGGTAATCGAGCAGGTAGTCGCTCATAGCCCCGGCGTACGGAATGGTCGTGCGACGCCGCCGAGTCTCGACGAGGACGACGCCCGATCCGTCGGGCAGCCAGGCCGGCATCGCGTCCGCGCCACCGTTCGTCAGCTGTTCGACGGTTTCGTCTTCCATCTTCCAGAGGTTGCCGTCCTGCGTGAAGAGGATGGTCCCCACGAAGGGCGGGGGCGCATCCGCCGAGGGCTCCGGCGTGAAGATGACGCTCGGGTTCGGCGTTCGCTGGCTACCCGCTTGACCGCCGCTACCACCGCGACCGCCAGGCAGGTTGACCCCGCCCGCGAGGAGAGCGAAGCTGACGGCCGCCGCCACCAGGAGGCCGACGAAGGCGAGCGCCGGCGCCACCGATCCGCGATCGACGACCAGCTTCGGCCCGTCGCCGCGGGTCGGCGGCCGAGAGGCGCTCACCGGGCGGCCACGAGTTCGGTCGCGCCGCTGGCGATGTGCCCTGCGTCGGCCACGTCGATGACCTCGATCTGCAGGGACTCGTAGCCCCCGAACGCTCGGCTGGCCAGGTGCCCGACGATGTCGATCGCGGTCTCCGGCGCGATCTCGGCCAGCTCGGGGCGGTCGAAGGCGATGCCGTCAAAGACTTCGCGACCCTTCCTCAATGTGAGTTGGGTGTGCCCGCCGGTCGCCGGCCGAACTCGACTGACGACCAGGCCGGAGAAGCCGATGAGTGCTCTGGGCGCACCTGGGCCGAGGGGATCGAGCATCGCCAGCTCACGCTGCAGCCGGTAGTCGATGTCGAGCGCCGACACGATCAGGTCGAGCGACAGCTCGGGGCCGCTCGGCGCGGGCGCCGTCCCGGCCAGTTCCAGGAAGCGTTCGCGGAACGCCTCGAAGACACTCGGACGAAGCTCGCAGCCGGCGGCTTGCGGGTGACCACCGTGGCGCTCGAAGAGTGACCCACAGGCGTCGAAAGCCTCGGCCAGGTCGAAGCCGCCGGCGGATCGCGCAGAGCCTCGCCAGGGTTCGACGGATCGCGTGACGACGACGGCGGGCACCGCGAACCGCTCGGCGAGCCGGCCGGCCACCAGCCCGATGATGCCGACCGGCCAGTCGCCGACCACGACCACCGCCTGCGGATCCCCCATCAGCGCCGCGGATGTCGCTGCCTCGACCGCTTCCGCGAGGACGTCGCCGGTCACCGAGCGACGTTGCGTGTTGGCCTCCTCGAGCATGGCCGCCAGGGGTTCGGCCTCGGCCGCATCGGCGGCCAGGAGGAGGTCGGATGCGGTCGTGGCGTCACCCATCCGGCCGCCAGCGTTGAGCCTCGGCGCGATCGCATAGCCGATCGATTCGAGGGTCACGGCCTCAGGAGCCAGGCCGGCTGAAGCGAGCAGGGCGGCGATGCCTGGCCGGGTCGCAGACCGGAGGCGATCCAGGCCGAGCCTGGCGATGGCGCGGTTCTCACCCACCATCGGCGCCATATCCGCGACGGTCCCGATGACCGCCAGGTCGGCCATCTCCAGCGCCGCGGCCGGGCCGCCGTCCTCGTCGGCGAGCAGGAGCTGGGCGACCTTGAATGCCACGCCGGTGCCAGCCAGCCGGGCATCCGGATAGCGGCTGCCGGACCGGTGCGGATTGACGATGGCGACCGCCGCGGGCAGGTGGTCCGGCACGTGGTGGTGGTCGGTCACGATGACGTCGATGCCCGCCTCAGCGGCAAGGGCGACCTCGGCCACGCTCGTCGTGCCGGTGTCGACGGTCATGATCAGGCTGCGTTGCTCGGCACGGGCGCGCTCGACGGAGCGGCGCGACAGGCCGTGACCTTCGCCTTCTCGGTCGGGCACGTGGACGGCGACATCGAGCCCGAGCCGTCGCAGGGCGAGCGCCAGGATGGTCGAGCCGGTCAGGCCGTCGGCGTCGAAGTCACCGAAGATCAGGACCCGCTCGCGACGCAGGATGGCCTCGCGCACACGATGCCGCACGAGGGCGGAGTCCGGCAGCAAGACGGGATCGTGGAGGCTCAACGTGGGCGCATCGAAGTAGGCGGCCAGGTCGCTCTCCGTCGTGTGGCCACGGGCCATGAGCACGGCCAACGCCCTAGGCCCGATGCCCCGTGCGTCGGCCGACGACCTCAGGCTCGGCGAGTCAGTGATGGCAGGCTGGCGCCAGCGGTGGGTCGGACGGATGGTCGTCATCGGGCGGAGGGTGCCATCGGCGGCTCCACCCCGACTTATCGCGACGCGCGCGCAGCGGTCAACTGGGCCTGGCGGCGTCGATCGTCGCGCTCGTGCCAGACGACGAGGAGCGGGCTCGCGTTGAAGATCGACGAGAAGGTGCCAGAGACGATGCCGATCAGGAGCGCTAGGACGAACCAGCGGATGGCCTCGCCACCGAAGAGCAGCAGTGCGGTGAGTGTGATGACCACGGTCATCGACGTGTTGATCGAGCGGCCCAGGGTCTGGAGCAGCGAGTGGTTGACGATGGCCGAGAAAGGCTCGCCGGCGTGGCGGTAACGGTTCTCCCGGATGCGATCGAAGACGACGATCGTGTCGTGGACGCTGAAGCCGATGACGGTCAGCATCGCGGTCACGAAGAGGGCGTCGATCTGGACCCGGAAGAAGGTGCCCAGGATGGCGAAGGCACCGACCACCACGAGCACGTCGTGGAGCAGCGCCACGAGCGCCGTGAAGCCCATCCGGACGTCCCGGAAGCGGACCGTGATCCAGGCTACGATGGCCAGCGAGCCTGCCAGGATGAGGATGAGCGCCTGGTTGATCAAGTCGCGCGAGACGATGGGCCCCACGACCGTCGCCTGGGTCACGTCATCGATGGGCCCGAAGGCTGCCTGCAGGGCGGTCGCGATCTCGCCGGGCGTGCCATCGGTCGGCAGGGCGATGCCCGACGCGGCGGGGGCGGCGGAGGCCGAGGGCTCGGGCGACGGGGCGGCCGATGGCGACGGGCCTGGCGAGCCCGAGGCACCCGCGGACGCGCTCGGCTCGGACGAGGGTGCGGCTGAGAGCGAGGGGGCGGCCTCGATGAGGCCGATGGGTGGCATGCGCATGAGCACGTACTGACCCTTCGGCCCATCGGTGATGCTCACCTGGGGACCTTCCAGCCCGGCGTCGACGAGCACCTGCCGAACGTCTCCCGCGTCTGGCGCGCCCTGGGCGAAGTGGACCTCCCAGATCGTGCCGCCCGTGTAGTCGATCGAGAAGTTGAGGCCGATCCGACCCTCGGTGAGCGGGGTGAGGATGATGAAGATGATGCCCGGGATGGTGATGAGGGCGCTGAAGAGGAAGAACCAGCGACGCTTGCCGACGATGTCAAACACGCGCGCCAGCCTCGCGGGCGCGGCTGCGCGGGCCGATGGTCACGAACTCGTCCTCGTTGACGCCGAAGAGGCTGGCCCGACGCGCCCAGGGCTGCCGGACGACCCAGCGCAGGATGGTCCGGCTGACCGTGATCGCGGTGAACATCGAGACGAGCACCCCGACCACCAGCACGAGGGCAAAGCCCCGGATGGTGGAGCTGCCGAAGAAGAAGAGGATCGCCGCCGTGATGCAGCTCGACACGTTCGAGTCGAGGATCGAGTTCCAGGCTCGGTTGAAGCCCGCCTCGACGGCGGAGTTGACCGTCTTGCCAGAGCGCAGCTCTTCCTTCGTCCGCTCGAAGATGAGGATGTTGGCGTCGACCGCCATGCCCACCGAGAGGATGAAGCCGGCCAGGCCGGCGAGCGTCAGGGTCACCGGGATGAAGCGGAAGATGGCGAGCACGACGACGGCGTAGTAGATGAGCGCCAGGCAGGCCACGGCCCCCGGCAGCCGGTAGTGGATGAGCATGAACAGGAAGACGAGCCCGATGCCGATGATGCCGGCCAGGATGCTCGCCGCCAGGAACTCAGCCCCGAGCGTCGCGCTGATGGAGTTGAAGCTCAGCTCCTTGAGGGCCAGCGGCAGGGCGCCGTACTTGAGCGTGGTGACCAGCGTCTGCTGCTCCGAGGTCGTGAAGTCGCCGCTGATCTGGCCGTTGCCGTCGAGGATCGGCTGGCGGATGACCGGCGCCGAGACGACCTTGCCGTCGAGCACGATGGCGAAGAACTCATCGACGTGGTCACGCGAATAGTTGCCGAAGAGCGTTGCGCCGTTGGAGCGCAGCTTGAAGGCGACCACACGTTCGCTGGTCGTCGGGTCCACGCCCGGGGCGACGCCGCTGGGGTCGATCTCCTCGCCGCCGAAGAGCGGCGTCAGCGAGGGATCGATGGGCTCGCCGGGCCCTGGCACGGGTTTGGTGCCTGGCGTACTCCCCGTGCCGTAGACCTCGGGTGGCAGCGGCACGAAGTCGAGGCGCCCGGTGGCGCCGATGAGCTGCCGGATCTCCTGCTGGTCGGTGGCACCGGGGAGATCGACGACGATCCGGTCGGAGCCGACCGTCTGGACGATGGGCTCTGCCACGCCGGTCGCGTTGACGCGGTTCTCGACGATGCCACGGATGGTCTCCATCTGCTCCACGGAGGGCGTGGAACCGTCCTCGGTCACGGCCTGGTACTCACCCTGAAGACCGCCCTGCAAGTCGAGTCCGAGCCGCGTTTCGGCGAACTCGGGAGTGCTGCTGATGAAGCGCGGGAAGGTTGGCACGAGGTCGACGGCGAGCGCGAGCAAACCGACGGCCACGATGAGGAAGGGAACGAGGCGACGCATCGGCGGGGACTATATCAGCCCCCACCTCGGAACGCCGTCGGACCCCTGAGAGGTCGAGCCCGGACGTGAAAAGGCCGGGTGCTGTTCGCACCCGGCCCTTCGAGCGCCCGACCGAAGCCGGGCCTTACCGCTGCACCTACGACGCGATCGCAGCTTCGGGACGCGCCGCGCGACCCGGCTCGGATGCCTCGAGGCCGAGGCGTCCACGCGTCAGCACGAGGACCGCAGCGGCCATGACCGCGAAGCCCCCGTAGACGAGGACCGGCGCGACGCTGGGAGCAAGCACCGGGATCAGCGCGGCACCCGTGGCCACGCCAAGGCCGGCGTGGTAGAGACCGACGATCGGCACGCTGCGGCCGCTCGCGTTGTACAGCCAGGTGAGCACGATCCGGACGGGGATCGGCAGCACGAACAGGGCCACCAGGTAGAACGGGATCTGGTCCGTCGGGACGCGCCCGATGGTCACGCCGTCGGCCACGAAGACCAAGGGCAAGTGGACGAGGGCCTGCAGCCAGGTCGTGACGACGCTCGCACCGATCGGACCCAGCCGTGACTGGAGTCGCTCGAGGGCAAAGCCCGTCCAGGCCGCCTCCTCCCACCAGTTGACCAGCAGGAAGGCGAATAGCGCGCCGACGACCACCGTCACGAGCACGGCTGGGTTGGCCACGAGGTTGATCAGCGGGTCGACGCCTGCGACGGCCACGGCCGTCACCAGCGCAGCCGCCGGCAGGATGAGCAGGGCCGCCACGTACCAGACCGGATTGACCCGGAAGCGGAAGACGCGCTGGCGGAGGCTTCGGACACCGGCCCGGCCATCGGCGAGGGCCGTGGTGATGAAGGCAGATCCGGCGAGCGCGAGCGCAGCCAGCAGGATGAACGGGGCTGTGCCCGGCAGCTCGAGGTCGATGATGCCGACTCCGCCGGACGATAGCAGCGGCAGCGCGAAGATGGCCGCGCTGGCCGTGTAGGCGATGGCCAGGAAGACGGCGATTGGGTGCCGTCGGGCGATCGATCGCATGGGTTTTGACCTTCCTCTCTTGTACCTGCGAGCCGGGTGACTCGCCTGGCCAAGAGCATCGGCCGAGCGCGCCCGGACGTCGTCCATCTGCAGTCCCGAATCGAAGCGCGACCGTTGGTGGACCGGTCGGTCCGTGGCGATACCGTGGTATCGGCGTCGCTCAGCCCGCAGACGGATGTCTGAACCACACGCGGGGCGCTACCGTTAGCCCATGGAAGGGTTCCGAGGGCAGGTGACGGACACCGTACGCCCGGTCGATGTGGCCATCGCACTCGGCCTCGCCGCGCTGTCGCTGCTCGCGTTCATCGGCGGAGCCCCCGACGTCGGGGCAGCCGGTGGAGCGACGGTGCTGCTGCTCCTCCTCGAAAGCCTGCCGCTGATCGTCCGGCGACGGTATCCGCTGGAAGTCATGCTCGTCATCGTCACGGCGACGATCGTTCACATCGCGATCCTTCCCGAGGGGCAGGAGATCCTGGCCGGTCTCGGGGTCCTGGTCGCGATCTATACCGTCGGTGAGCGACTCGACAGGCGAACCTCACTCGGGCTGACCGCCGTCGCTGGGGCGGTCCTCGGAACCCTGCTCATCGGCCGCGGGGGCCTGCCGGAGGTCCTGCAGAGCCTGATCCAGACCGAGCTCATCCTCGGCGTCGCGTGGCTGCTCGGCG
>JBEVDC010000203.1:0-10859 GCA_040514195.1 Candidatus Limnocylindrales bacterium
GCGGTCAACGGCGTCGACACCGAGACGGCGCGGGCCCGCCCGGTCTTCGGTGACCTGACGCCGGTGCACCCGGACGTCCTGATCAACCTCGAGACCGACCCGAAGAACCTCAGTCAGCGGCTCATCAACCTGGTCAACCCGCTGGGCAAGGGCCAGCGTGCCCTCATCGTCAGCCCGCCCAAGGCCGGCAAGACGATGCTGCTCAAGCAGATCGCCAACGGCATCACCGAGAACTACCCGGAGATCCTGCTCATGGTCGCGCTCATCGGCGAGCGCCCGGAGGAGGTCACCGACATGCGCCGAAGCGTCAAGGGCGAGGTCATCTCCTCGACCTTCGACGAGCCTACCGAGAACCACACCCACGTCGCCGAGATGGCGCTGGAGATCGCCAAGCGCCAGGTCGAGACGGGCCGCGACGTGGTCATCCTGCTGGACTCGATCACCCGACTGGCGCGTGCCTATAACCTCGCGCTGCCTCCTTCGGGTCGAACACTCTCTGGCGGTATCGACCCCATCGCCCTGTACCCGCCCAAGCGCTTCTTCGGCGCGGCCCGCAAGATCGAGGAGGGTGGCTCGCTGACGATCATCGGGACCTGCCTCGTGGACACCGGCTCGCGCATGGACGACGTCATCTACGAAGAATTCAAGGGCACGGGCAACTCCGAGCTGATCCTCGATCGGAAGCTGGCTGAGAAGCGCATCTACCCCGCCATCGACGTGCAGCGCTCTGGCACCCGACGCGAGGAGCTGTTGCTCGAGGAGGGCACGCTCCGCATGGTCTGGACGATGCGCCGGATGCTCTCCGCCGTCGGCACCAACGAGGGCATCGAGCTGCTCCTCAACCGGCTCGCGAAGACCGATTCGAACGCCGCCTTCCTGGCCAGTCTGACCAAGGGCGCCGCGGCCGCCGAAGCGTGAATCGGCGGTGCCGATGCGCACCATGGGGCGACACGGCACGCGCCACCTGACGACCGACGCGACTGTCGTGGCGGCCGTCCACGTTTGACGGTCCCGACAGGCCTCTGCTACGGTGCGACGGTCAAAGGCGGCTCGCAGGCGACTCGGAGGAGGGTCAGTGAGCGCCATCAGCGGCGATGTGAGGCCCCAGCACCCATACCCGCCCGCTCAGGACGGCGCGCGCCGACCCCTCACGCGCCCCACGCGACCCACGCGTCCACAGGCGCCGTCCTCGCTCCTAGGAGATCGTATTGCGACAGGCTACGGTCACCGTGCGCGGCAGCCTCGTTCGCCTCGCTCGTGACCCGCGTCGGGTGTTCACCCGACTGACCAAGATCCGGCGCACGCCCAGCCACACCGGAACCCCGGTCAGGCCTGCCGGACAGGCGCGCCGTCTGGGCGTGCCCGCCACCGCATCCGCGGCCATCTCGATCCGCAGGCTGCCCTTCCAAGGTCGCCTGCGTCGCCCGCATCTCTCGGACCTGGCAGCCGATCGTCGCGGCGCCCCGGTCCTCGTCCTCGTCCTCGTCCTGGTCGCCTCCCTCCTAGCCGCCATGCCGGAACAGTCGGGCGTGGCCGTCGGCTCGACGGCTGGCCGCGGGACGGCGATCAACCCGCGCATCGCCGCCCTCACGGGTGGCCTCGCCCTTGCCGATGGACCGATCAGCGCCGCCCGCCTGGGCAGCTCCGAGATGGATGGTCGGACCTTCCAGGCCTTTGAGATCGCTCCGGCCCCCGAGCTTGCCGATGACGCGGCGCGTGTGGGCGAAGGCGATGTCAGCCCCGATGGCGAGGGTGCCCCGCCGGACGGTGCCGCCCCGCCGGGCGATGACGCGGTAGCCGGCGACGAGGCCGCTCTTGAGGCAGCCTCGGCCTTGGGCGAGGAGGCGGTCGTCGCCGAGCCCGTCGGTGATGCTGGCGGTGCAGCTGCCTACACGTCCGATGGCACGCTGCTCAAGCCGGTCGTCATCGACGATGACGCCGACGGCATCGAAGACCAGGTCAAGGTCTACAAGGTCAAGGGCGGTGACACGCTCGTCGGCATCGCGGCCAAGTTCGACCTCGACATGTACACGCTCTGGTGGGCGAACAAGCTCAAGGCCAAGGATCAGCTCCACGTCGGCCAGAAGCTCTACATCCCGCCCACGGACGGTGTCCTCTATACGGCCCAGGAAGGCGACACGGTCGAGACCATCGCGGCCACCTTCCGCGCTAACGTCGAGGAAGTCATCGCCTTCAACGACCTCGAGGGCGACACGGTCGTCATCGGTCAGCAGCTCATGGTCCCCGACGGCCGCGGCGCCGCGATCCCGACCCCCAAGCCGACGCCCAAGCCCAAGCCTCGCGTGACCACCAGCCGCAACAGCGGTGGTGGCGGCGGCGGGGGAGGCGGCGGCGGTGGTGGCGGCTCCTGCGGCAGCTGCAACTTCGGCGGCTCGATGCGCTGGCCGGTCCCCGGCGGCACCATCAACCAGTACTACCACTACGGGCACTACGGCATCGACATCGGCGCCGACTATGGCGCGACCGTCATCGCGGCGGCGAGCGGCCGGGTGACATTCGCCGGCTGGCGCAGCAACGGCGGCGGCTATCAGGTCTGGATCAGCCACGGCAGCGGGATCTACACGACCTACAACCACATGTCGTCGGTGGCCGTCAGCCACGGCCAGTCCGTGGCGCGCGGTCAACGCGTGGGACGCGTCGGCCAGAGCGGCTGGGCGACCGGCCCGCACCTCCATTTCGAGGTCTGGATCGGGCCCATCTGGGACGGCGGACACCGCGTCAACCCGTTGAAGTACCTGTAGGCGCACTCGACGATCGCGCCCCGGCCGCACCAGTCGGGTGATCCGCGATCGCGCGTGGCCCGCTGCTACGATGACCTCGATGTTCCTCGACCGCGTGACGGTCTTCGTGCGTGCCGGTGACGGCGGCGACGGTGCCGCGACCTTCCGACGGGAGGCTCACGTGCCGCGAGGCGGGCCGGACGGCGGCGACGGCGGACGTGGCGGCTCGGTCTACCTTCGTGTCGACGCAGGGCAGACGACCCTCTCTGACTTCCGCTTCAAGCACCACTTCAAGGCGGGTGCCGGTGGCCGTGGGTCCGGCTCCAAGCGCCACGGCAAGGCGGGCGTCGACCTGGAGCTGAGCGTTCCGCCGGGCACCGGTGTCTTCGAAGAGCGCTCCGGCGACCTCCTCGCCGACCTGGTCGCGACCGGTCAGCGGGTGATGGTCGCGCGGGGCGGCCGTGGCGGGCTCGGCAACGTCCACTTCGCGACAGCCACGCACCGGACACCGATGCATGCCCAGAAGGGGGAACCCGGCGAGGAAAGGCAGCTGTGCCTCGAACTCCGGCTCATCGCCGATGTCGGGCTGGTCGGCCTTCCCAACGCCGGCAAGTCGACCCTGCTGGCTGCTCTGACCGCCGCCGACCCGAAGATCGCGGCCTACCCATTCACCACGCTGACGCCCAACTTGGGCGTCCTGGACCTCGAGGCCATCGACCCCGAGGACCATCGCCGCCCGACCATCGCCGACGTGCCTGGGCTCATTGAAGGCGCGAGCTCTGGCGCCGGCCTCGGGCATGCCTTTCTGCGGCACGTGGAGCGCACGCGCGTGCTGGTCCACGTCATCGACGTGGCAGCCCGCGACCCGGAGGCGGACTACCAGATCATCCGCGAGGAGCTGCGCCTGCACGACTCGGCGCTCCTGGAGAAGCCGATGCTCGTGGTCGCCAACAAGACCGACCTGCCCGAGGCGGCCGGCCACCTAAAGGCGTTCATGGCCTCGCGTCGCGCCGAGCAGCTGCCGACGGCGGCCATCTCCGCCCGCAACCGTGACGGCCTGGCGGCGATGACCATGGCCGTGGCCGCACTCCTGCCCAGTTTCGAGGAGATGGCTGGGCCACCGGAGGCGAGTGGCGTCGTCGTCCACCGCTTCGATGACATGCGTGAGGGCTTCAAAGTCGAGCGAGAGGCGGATGCCTTCCGCGTGCGCGGCAAGCGCATCGAGCGCCTGGCTGCGCAGACCGACTTCGAGAACGACGAGTCCGCCGAGCGGTTCCAGCGCGATCTGGCGCGGATGGGCATCGACCGCGAGCTGCGCCGTGCCGGGGTCGAGAACGGCGACATCGTCCGGATCGGCGCCGTCGAGCTGGCGTGGGAGCCGGAACCGTGGGCATGAGCCGCGGGCCGGCTGACGGCACTCGCCGCACGCCGAGTAATAGCCCGAGCAGCGGCTCTCGCGCCTCTCGCGAAGGCGACGGGCCCCGCAGTCGCGCCTGGGGCATCCTTGGCGGCACCTTCGACCCGATCCACGATGGCCACCTCGCGCTCGCGCAGACCGCGCGCGAGGAGCTTGGCCTCGACGGCGTCGTGTTCGTGCCGGCTGGCCTGCCACCGCACAAGACGGACCGCATCATCTCCGCGCCCAGCCATCGCGCCGCGATGGTCGCGCTGGCCATCGCCGACGAACCGGCCTTCGTCCTCTCGAGGGTGGAGCTGGAGCGCCCTGGTCCAAGCTACGCCGTGGACACGGCCCTCGCACTCCGCGATCAGCTGCCGGCGCCGGACGCCTCGCCCGACGGCCTGACCTGGATCATGTCCGTGGAGGCGCTCATGGGCCTGCCGATGTGGCGCGAACCCCGTCGGTTCCTAGAGCTGGTCCGCGTCGCCGCAGCGCCGCGCCAGGGCGCCCGCATCCCGGCCCGGGCCTGGATGGCCGAGCATTTCCCTGGCCAGGAAGATCGTATCGGCATCCTCGAGGGGCCGGAGCTTGGCCATGCCGCCTCGACCATCCGCAAGCTGGTCGGTGATGGCCGCTCCATCCGGTACCTCGTGCCGCCTGCGGTCGCGGCCTATATCTACGACCATGACCTCTATCCGGCCGAACTATGGAGCAAGAACTGACGATGCCGAGTCGAGCCACCTCACGCCAGCGCACCCGGCGACCGGCATGACCGAGCGCGCGGCCGCACGAGCCCGTGTGATCAAGGTCACGCCAGAGCGCCGTGCGGGCCTGCCCGCGCGGGACACGCCCGTGTCGCCGATGGGCGATGCCGAGGCCCTGGCCTTCGCGCGCCACATCGTCGACCTGGCCACGGACAAGAAGGCCTCCGACATCGTGCTCATCGGGGTCGCCGAGCTGACCACGCTGGCCGACTATCTGGTCATCTGTTCGGGTGGTTCGGAACGCCAGCTCGGGGCCATCGCGGACGGGATCGTCGAGGGCCTCAAGGCCGACAGGATCCTTCCGATCGGCCGCGAAGGGCTGCCAGGGGCGCACTGGGTCCTGCTCGATTTCGGGGCGGTCATCGTGCACGTCTTCGCGCCGCCTGAGCGCGATTACTACGGCCTGGAGAAGCTCTGGGCGGACGCGCCGACCCTGCTCCGGGTGCAGTAGGCGGGCGATTCCGGGCCTGTGGGCGCCTGCCGCGGCCACCAGCGATCGCCGGACAGGTACCAGTCGCAGGCAGTACCTTCGGGGGATGTGGCCTCTTGGCAACGCTTCGCACACTCGCCTTCCACGAGACCGGTGTCCCCGGTCCGGGATTGGTGAGGTCGATCGAAGCGATGTCGCGGCTCCGGGAACGCTGCCCACAGTGTGCGCGCCAGCTCGTGAACACGCGTTTCGACACGACCTTTCGCCTCGATGACGGTGCCGAGCGCCTCTGCTTCGGCATCCCTGGTGGTCTGTGCGAGGACTGCCACCAGCTCTACATCGATCCCGAGCTGATCGAGCTCCTCGACCTCTCGGAGAGCCGCTGCGTCTTCGCCATCGAATCCGACCGCGTTCTCCAGGAAGAGGCCTGGTCCTCCGCCGAATAGCGCCGATGCGCTCAGCGACTGCGGGCCACCGCGACAGCTAGCCACACCTGGAGCCAGAGCGCTGAGCGGGCGTCCGACATCGCGCGCGGGGTGCCGTCGAGGCTGATGCCCTTGCTCCCGAGGTCGAGCTCCAGCAGCCCCTCAAGGGCGTCGTCCAACTCGTCGGGTGCCCACGCGCCGGCCTGCTCGGCCAGCTTCTGCGCCCTGAACGGCTGCACCTTCAGCTCGCGCACCAGGTCCGAAGAGCGCGTGCCGGCCGCGATGTGGTCACGCACGACGACGAGCTCCCGCAGCCTGCGGTGGAGCTGCGCCAGGATGACAGGCATCGGCGTTCCGTCGTCGAGCAGGCGCTCCGCGATCCGCGAGGCATCGGCAGCGTGACGCATCGCGACCGCGTCAAGGAAGGCCCACGTAGAACCCGGGATGGCTTCCGGCACCGATTCCGCGACGTCGTCACGCGTGGCCGTCCCGCCCGGTCGGAGCAGCGCCAACTTCTCGAGCTCCCCGTTGGCCAGCTCCGTCTGGCGGCCGCGGTCGACGTCGCGCTCGCGCACGAACGCGCCGACGCGCTCGGCCAACAGGCGCGCGGCGCCGGCGCCGAGGGTCAGGTCCAGCTCACCGGCTCGCTCTCCGATCCAGCGCTCCATGCGCTCGCGCGTGAGCGCCGGGTACTCGCGCACGACGCCGCCCGCGTCGCTCACTGCCTCACGCAACACGTCGGCCGACTTCGCCTGGCGGGAGCCGCCGTCAACGAGTTCGGCGATGGCCAGGGCATTGCCGGGCGGCACGTCGCCGACTAGCGCGAGGAGGCGTTCCCGATTCGCCTTCTCTCGCAGGAGCGACACCGGTTGGCGGACCATGACCAGGGTCCCACCGCCGAAGAGCGGCGCCGTGCCAAGGCGTTCGGCGATGCGGTCGAGGAGGCGCGCGGCCTGACCCGCTCCGGCGCCGCCCGCATCCGCGTCGGCATCCACGCGCCAGATCTCGAGGCTCATCGGGCTGTGCGCGATCGGGCCCGTCGACGCCCCCTCGTCGCCCAGGGCCACGGCCATCCGCCGCACGGCTCGCTCGATGCCGTAGGCGTCCTCGCCCCAGAAGTAGGCCAGGTTGGTGGTCGGACCGCTCATCTGCGGCCGGTCGGGCAGG
The DNA here is from genome assembly GCA_040514195.1 of Candidatus Limnocylindrales bacterium. Lineage (GTDB taxonomy): Bacteria > Chloroflexota > Limnocylindria > Limnocylindrales > CSP1-4 > CSP1-4. The sequence goes on from JBEVDC010000203.1 coordinate 6,927, forward strand.
GGTCGCGGCCGGCCGCGGGGACGGGGCGTGCCGCACGGCGGCGAGGGCGTCGCTCGGTGCGGCCGGTGTCACCGACGGCGCCGACTGGGCCGCGACGGCTCGTTCTCGGACCCGGGTGACGCTCCATGGACCGATTCTAGGCGTCGCACAGCGGTAACGGGCCGCAGGGTCGAGGGGGTCCGTCGGATCCGTCACGATCGCGCCTGCGGCCGCTGCTGATGCGGCACTCACGAGGGATCGTGCGCCGTCGATCGCCGTCCGCGATCGTCCGCCGGACGCCCGCACGCGCAGGTCCCGGCCATCCGTGTCGATGGTCACGCTGCCATCGGTATCCGTCCGGTAGACCCGAGCGCCGACCGCGGCCAGCCGATCAAGCGCCTGGCGGGTCGGGTGTCCGTAGGGGTTCTTGGCGCCAGCGCTGACGACCGCGACCCGTGGCCTGAGCGCGCCCAGGAAGGCCTCGGTCGACGCGGTCCGACTGCCATGATGGGCCACCTTCAGGAGGTCGAGGCGTCCGCCGTCCGTGATACCAGAAGCCAGGAGCCGTGGGTCGATGGCTTCCTCGATGTCGCCCGACAGGAGCAGGCGCCGAGCACCGAAGCGCAGGTCGAGCACGGCGGATACGTTGTTGATGCCGGTGCCAGTGTCCGGCGGTTCTGGCGGAACGCCACCCGGTGGCGGCCATCGGACGTCGACCGTCGTCCGGTCCAGTCGTAGTCGATCGCCGGCGGCCAGTCGACGGCGGTCGATGCCGAGGCGGTCGAGGGCGGCATCGAAGGCAGCATAGCCGGGGCCCGGACCGCGCATGCCGACCTCAGCCACGGTACGCACGCGATAGCGTTCGAGGAGCAGGGCGAGGCCGGCCACATGGTCCTCGTGCGGATGGGTCAGCACGATCACCTCGATCCGTCGGTCCCATGCCGGGAGCTGCCCGTCGAGCACGCTGAGCAGCCGGTCTGGGTCAGGCCCGCCATCCACCAGCATCCGGCTCCCGGCATCTCCTTGAACCAGGATGGCATCGCCTTGGCCGACGTCCAGGACCGTGACCCGCAGGCGCCCGTCCGGTCTGGCGGAGACCATGAGGGCACCGCCGACGACCACGAGCGCCATCGCCATCAGCCACAAGCGTCGGGTCTGGCTCCGGACGCGATCCGACGCCCGTGCGCGTTCATCCGCGGCGGGCTCGACCAGGACGGCCGTCGCGAGGATCGGCGGCACCGACCGGTGCCATCTCCGTCGCGCGACCACCAGGCCGACGATCGTCGAAGCGACGACCGCCGAGCCGATGGCAGCTGGAGGGTCGAGCGAAACGGCCGCGAGCGGCACACTTGACGCGAACCGGCCGATGGCGATGAGCGCACCGAACGTCGCCCGACCGGCCAGCGCGACCGGCACGCCGATCACGTCTGGCGCACCCGCCCCGACGAGCCAGCCGACAGGCAGCGCGGTGGCCCCGACGACCATGGCCGGCAATACGAAGGGCGCGGCAGCCAGATTCGCGAGTGGAGCCACGAGCGAGAGGCGCCCGAAGGCCAGGAGCACGATCGGTAGGGTCGCTAGTTGGGCAGAGAGCGAGACGCCGAGCGCTTCCACGATCCAGGTCGGCGTCGAGGACGGCACGCGGGCCGCCATCCACGCCGTGAATGGCGCCGCCCAGGCCAGCAGCCCGGCGGTCGCCGCGACCGAGAGGAGGAAGCCCGCGTCGGCCACCGTGGCTGGATCGGCAAGCAACATCAGCAACGCGGCGATGCCCAATGCGGCCGCGGCGTGGCCGGGCCGACCGCCTTCACGAGCCACGAGCACGGCGCCGGCCATCAACGCCGCTCGGACGACGCTCGGCGAAGCACCGGCGAGCACCGTGTAGGCCGCGACGGCCACGATGATGGCCATGGATCGGCGACGTCTCGGCCAGCCGCGCAGGAGCGCCGCGATGAGACCCGCGACGGCCGCGATGTTCCAGCCGCTGATGGCCACGATGTGGCTCAGGCCGGCGGTGGTCAGCGCGTCGGCCACCTCTCGGCCGACACGGTCACGAAGGCCGACGATGATGCCTGCCGCCAGCCCGGCCTCGGGCTCGGTGATGACCGTCGAAAGGGCATCGCCGGCACGGCGCCGTATCGACTCCACCGGGTCATCGCCGGGTCGGGCGATGGCGATGGTGCGCACGTCGACCGTGGCCGTGACGCCGATGCGCTGCAGATACGCGCCGAACCCATCGTCATCGGGCGCCACCTCGAGGCGGTCGGTGAACGTGATGGTGTCGCCCGGAGCGATGACCGGGTAGCGCGGCAGTCGGGCGTATACCCGGCCGGCTCCCGGAGGCTCGAGGCGCAGGACGGCGCGCTGCCGACCCTCGAACGTGCCGCCGACGCTGACCACCTGTGCGATCCATGCCGCGCGTTCGCCGCTCGGTGCGTGGTCGATGGCCGCCGGACCGGCACAGGTGCGAACGGCGACGAGCAGCACGCCGACGGCGAGCGCGGTGACGGCCGCTGGCCGCCGCCCGACGGCAAGAGCGACGACTCCGACGAGCGCGAGGACCAGGGCTGCGACCGACAGGGCGGGCAGGCCGAGCTGGACGATGGCATGCGCGGCGCCCGCGGCACCGACCGCGAGCCAGGCGGGCCGCGAGAGCCTGACCATGGCGACGCGAGCGGCTGGCGGGCCTCAGCGCCCGTCGGCTGTGACCAGCGCCTTGATCTTCTCAAAAGTGGCCGGGCCGACCAGCTCTCGCGTCAGGAGGTCGTCGACACGCTGAAAGGGCGCCTCGTCGCGAGCGGCCAGGATCTTATTGGCCGTCACGGGCCCGATGCCGGGCAGCGTGCCCAGCTCCGCCATGGTCGCCCGATCAAGGTCGATCGGGTCCGACGACGATGGAGCGGCTGGGCCGACGGGAGCCGAGGGCGCGGCGGCCCCGGCCATGGTGACCGCGTCACGATCCGGCACCGTGACCTGATCGCCGTCGGCGAGCGTTGCCGCCAGGTTGATGGCCGAGGCCGCGCGCGCATCGGCCGTCGGCGCAAAGCCGCCGGCGGCCATGATGGCATCGCCGATGCGGCTCCCGAGCGGCAGCGTGACGAGGCCGGGCCGCGCGACCGCTCCGTCGACGTCGACGGTGATCACCGCTGCCGACGCCGCCACGACAGCTGCGGCGGTCACGTCGCCTGTCCCAGCCGGTCCCACTTCGGCCCCGCCGTCGATCGTGACCTCGGCGGTCGGCGTACTGACGGCGAGGAGCATGCTCATGACCACACCGATGACCACCAGCCCTCCGATGGCGAGCCAGCGCCCGATCGGCATCGGCGGACCTGAGCGTTGCGACTCAGCGTGGACCTCCGGGGCGGATCCAGCCAGCCGGCGCCAGTCAAAGCCCGTCTCCGTCATCAGGCGTTGCCTCCACGGCGGGCACGCGGATGGGCGGGGTCTTGGGGGGCGCAGCGCACGGCCCGAGGCCGGGTCGGCGAACGTGCGCGGGCGGAGGTCGGCGGGCCGTCCGGCGATGGCGAGGGCGGGGCGGCAGGAACCCGGCGGTCGGATCCTCGAACGGGAAGTGCCGACGTCCTGCGACACCATGGGCACGACGGTGTCGGCGGACGTCGACTGACAGGCTACGGCTCGATCCTTGTCGAGCGGTTCCCGGCGCCTTCGCCGCCGCTTATCGCCTCATCCAGGCACTCCCGGTCCGCCGGAGTGCCTGCCGACGTCAGCGCTGGCCCCGACCCTCTCGCAGTCGGTCGACGGCGGCATCGATCCGTCGCTGCCGCGTCTCGGGTGTCTTGGCGCCTTCGATGCCCAGCACGAACCAGCGCTGCTGGCTATACGAAAGCCCCTGGAAGAAACGACTCGCGTGGGGCTCCTGCGCCAGGGCGGCCGCGAAGTCATCGGGCACGGTCACCTCGCGCGGAGCGGTGTCGAGCACGACGTTCACGTCGA
>JBEVDC010000010.1:0-5973 GCA_040514195.1 Candidatus Limnocylindrales bacterium
TGCAGCCAGGGTGGCGCGGCCACGCGCACGGCGTCGACGAGCGACGCCCACCCATCGGCGCCCAGGGGCGCTGAGAACCACGGGTCCATCGGCGTCGCCGCTGGTCGGTCGAGGCGGTGGAGGCGGGCAAGCAGGGCGGCTGCGATCCCCGGTGCGGGCGCCCGGCTCGGCGCGGCGAGGTCGACCCACGCATAGACGCGGAAGGCCACGGTTCGCGCATCGGGACGCTCGAGACCCAGGAGCACCTCGCCATCGGGTCGGGTGATCGGCCGGGGCATCGGCAGACCGGCGTCGAGCGCGGCGCGCTGAAAGGTGACGTCGGCCTGCGCGGCCGTCTCGTCGGACTCGTGGAACAGCTCCTTGACCGCGTAACGGCCTTGATCCGTGTCCATCCGCCAGACTCGACCCATCTCGCCTCGCGCGACGGCCACGGGGCCGTCGTTCGGCATGCCGAGTGCGAACGCCTCGGCGATGCGCCGAGCCGTTCCATCATCCATGGCGCACGCCCGGCGGCTGGAGTCTTGTGGCCCGGGCTACGAGCGCTTCCCCACGGCTTCGCGGATGGCCCCGGCCTGCCTGTCGAGCGTCTCGCGTGCTGGTCGCTCGGCATCCCACGCTGCGGCGTGGACACGGAAGCCGTCGCCGGCGGTGCGTGGGATGACGTGGACGTGCACGTGCGGGACCTCCTGACCGGCGACCTCGCCGTCCGCCACGAAAAGGTTGACGCCGTCCGCCGCGAAGGCCGACGCTCGCAGCGCGACCGCGATGCGCCGCACGATGCGCATGACATGCGCCCAGGTCTCGACGCGCGTCTCTGCCAGCGATCCGTGGTGCTCGTTCGGGATGACCAGCAGGTGACCCGGCGTGACCGGGTTGACGTCGAGGAACGCCGTTGCCGTCGCCCCCCGATGGACGAAGCTGGCTGGGATCTCGCCAGCCACGATGCGGCAGAAGATGCAGGCGGGATCGCGCTTCGCCATCAGGCCCTACTCGGCGCGCGGTCGTTCCTGGACGAACTGGAAGCCGAAGCGGCCCTTGACGCAGAGGTGGCCGTTGGTCGTTGCGACGTCCATCGGCGAGGTGACCTTGACGATCTCGTTCTCCTGGACGTGGAGCGTCAGCGTGCAGCCGACGCCGCAGTAAGGGCAGATGGTGTCCGTGCGCGTCTGCGCAGATTCGTCCCAGGTGCCGGCCGCGCGCATCTCGTGCTCGCTCCGGAACATGAGCGCGCCCGTCGGGCAGACGCCGATGCAGTTGCCGCAGTAGACGCACGCCGAGTCGGGCAGGCCGACGTTCCATTCGGTCGAGATACGAGCGTCGAAGCCACGGCCGGCGACCCCGATGGCGAAGGTGTTCTGGGCATCGACGCCACAGGCTTCGACACACTTGTAGCAGAGGATGCACTTGGCGTAGTCGCGCACATAGAGTTCGTTGTCCACCTTGACGGGCTGCCCGACCGTGGCTGCGGCGTTGCCCTCGGGCGGCTCGTGCTCGCCGGGCAGGCGTGCGTCGCGCTCGCCTGCCTCGGCCGGTTCTGCCGGTGGGCCGAAGCGACCCGGGTCGGCGCCGTAGCGAGCCATGTAGCCCTCGACCTCGGGCGCCGTCGAGAGGTCCACCGATGAACCGAGCAGCTCGAGCACGAGCTTACGGCTGGTGCGCACGCGCTCGGAGTCGGTCTTGACCTTCATGCCTGCTTCGACCCGGCGTGAGCAGGCCGGCGCCAGCACGCGGGCGCCTTCGAGTTCGACGACGCAGACACGGCAGACGTTGACCGGGGTCAAGTTCTCGAGGTAACAAAGCGTGGGAGTCTCGATGCCCTCGGCCCGGCAGGCATCGAGGATGGTCGACCCTTCGAGCGCCGTCACCGACCGGCCGTCGATCTCGAGCTCGATCGCGGCCGGTGCGGCGCGCTCCGGCGCCGACGGGATGACCGTCGGGCGTGGAGGAGGCCGGAACGAGATCGGGTCGGCGGTCATGGTCGGCAGTCTCTCACGGCGGACTTCCCGCGAACGTGTCGAGGTTCGTGAGGGCGGAGCCGATGGCCGCCGCAGCCGTCTGGCCGAGGCCGCAGATCGAGGCGTCGCGCATGGCCTGGGCGATGTCGTTGAAGAGGACCATCTCGTCGTCGCGGGATCCGTTCAGGCGTCCGACCGCCAGGCGGTGGAGAAGCTCTTCCTGGCGCACCGTGCCCACCCGGCAGGGCACGCATTGGCCGCACGACTCGTCCCGGAAGAAGCGCGCGATGCGCAAGAGGATGGCCGGCAGGTCGACCGTCTCGTCGAAGACCATGATCACGCCGGAGCCGAGCGTGGCGCCGGCCGCGCGGGTGCCCTCGAAGGTCAGCGGCATGTCGAGCTGGTCCGGCCCCACGAAGACGCCGGCCGCGCCACCGAGCAGGACGGCCTGGATCGAGCGTCCGCCCTCGACGCCGCCGGCCAGGTCGATGAGATCGCCCAGGGTCGCCCCGAAGTCGACCTCGTAGATGCCGGGTCGGGCGACGTTGCCCGAGAGGCAGAAGAGCTTGGGGTCAGTCGAGCCCTCGGTGCCGACGCGGGCGTAGGCCTCGCCACCCTCGCGCAGGATGAGCGGCACGTTGGCCAGCGTCTCGACGTTGTTGACCACCGTCGGCTTGCCGAAGAGCCCGACCTCGACCGGGAAGGGGGGCTTGTTGCGCGGCTCGCCGCGCTTGCCCTCGATGCTGTTGAAGAGCGCGGTCTCCTCGCCACAGATGTAGGCGCCGGCACCGCGCCGGATCTCGATGTCGAAGCCGAAGCCCGAGCCCGCGATGCCTGGGCCGAGGAGGTTGGCAGCCGTCGCCTGTTCGATGGCACGCGCCATGGTCGCCTCCGCGTCGGGATATTCGCCGCGGATGTAGAGGTAGCCGCGTTCGCAGCCGGCCGCGAAGGCGGCGATGGCCATGCCCTCCAGGACCGCGAAGGGGTCGCGCTCCATGAGGATGCGATCCTTGAATGTGCCTGGCTCCGACTCGTCGGCGTTGCAGACGAGGTAGTGGGGCCGCGCGGGCTGGTCAGCCACGGCCGCCCACTTGCGCCCGGTGGGGAAGGCCGCCCCGCCCCTCCCGACGAGCTTCGAAGCGAGGACCTCGTCGATCGTCGCCCGGGCGCCGATCGCTAGCGCCCGTTCGAGGCCCGTGTATCCGCCGGAGGCTCGGTATCCGTCGAGTTCCGTGACTTCCTTGTTCCCCACGCGGGAGAGGAGGCGGAGACCGGGTCGACCGGCCTGCGGGGCGACGTGCGAGTCGCCGGCGATGGTCCGGTGGTCATGCGCGTCCTCGCCGCTGGTCGTGGTCGACGCATCACCTCGCGCGGTCGCGACGTCCGCCGCGGCGATGACGGCAGCTGCGCTGATGCTACCTATGGCCCGGTGGCTGGGAGCGACACCCGCACTCGAGATCAGTGCCGCGGGCGCCTGCTCGCACAGCCCGAGGCAGGGGCTCCGGAGCCACGTGCCGGAGCCGTCCGCGGTCGGTGTGCCAGGAGGACCCAAGATCTCCCCGACGTCGGCGCAGATCCGCTCTGCACCCTGGGTCTGGCAAGCGATGTCGTCGCAGACGTGGACGACGACGGGCGGTCGCGGCTTGAGCGAGAGGAGGGCGTAGAAGCTGGCCACGCCGTAGGCCTCGGCGGGCGGCACGCTCAAGCGGCGGCAGATCTCGTTGAGGGCCGGCTGGCTGATCCAGCCGACCCGCGACTGGACGGCGTGGAGCGCAGGTAGCAGCAGGTGGCGGCGGTCGCGCGCGACGTGCCCTCCCCTTGCGCCGTGTCCGTCGAAAGCGGGCTCGCGCGGCCCGGTGACCGACTCGATGGCGGCGCGCTCGACGGGACTGGCCAACGGGCCGACGACGTGGAGGTCCATCGCGGTCGAGTGTAGCGAGCGCCCGCCGCGATGGCGTAGCGCGGCCTCGTGGGCTGGCTCGCCCGCGGTTCACAGGCGATGCCACCCCGAAGCGTGCGACCAGGCCACGCCAGGCTTGACGCACTTCGCTGGATCGTCAGCGTTACCGTTGATCCATGGCATCCGCCGGCCACCGGAAGGTGGCGCGGGCGGCCGAGTTCGCGGCGCCAGTCGGGCCGTCAGTCGGTCAGACGAGGCCTCGCACGAACCAGGCTCGAGCGCTCAGCGTGAAGGGACCGACGGGCGAGCCGAGACGACGAAACAGGACCGCACCCAACGCCGCGCGCTGCTCCTCGTCGAGTGATGCGGCATACGCTCCTGACGGACCCGGCCCGTGCGGGAACGGCAGCCAGTAGTCATCGAAATCGGCGTAGTCGGCGGTGACCACGAGCTCGCCCGTCGTCACCTCGCGCAGTCCCGCCGCTTCCCAGAGACCGTGGAGTGCCCCGCGCGAGGCGTGCGGCATCGTCCGGGCCTCGTCGGGAGCATCGGGATCGAGCTCCAGCGCGGCGTCGAAGAATGTCCGGAGCATGGTCATCCCATCGGCGTAGTCCCAGACGCAGCCGGCGACGACGTGGCGGGCGACGCGCCGCATCTCCCGAACGCCGCGTTCCGGGTCGGTCATGAAGTTGACGACGAGCTGGCTCATCACGATGTCGAACGTGTCGTCCTCGAATGGCAAGGCTTCCGCAGCGGCGAGCTGGACGTCGGCTCCCGGGACCGCCGCACGGGCGAGCGCGAGGAACGGCTCAGACGGGTCGACACCGGCCACACGCTCAGGGCCTAACCGGTTGGCGAGCTCGCTGAGGAGCGCGCCCGAGCCGCATCCGACGTCGAGAGCGGTCTGGCCTGCGACGACCCGGACCGCGTCGCAGAAGGCCACGGCCAAGGCAGGCGTGTAGCGGCCGACCAGGCGGGCGTAGGTGTCGGTGCCACGCTCGAAGCTCACGGATACATCCTCGCACCGACCGATCGTGCCCCACTCTGCGGGCTGGATCAGTCGGCGCGGTCGTCCAGGCGCTCGATGCGGATGGCCGTGGCCTTGAACTCTGCGGTGCCAGAGCGCGGATCGGTGGCATCGATGGTCAGGACGTTGGTCGTCACCTCGTCCGGGAAGTGGAGGGTCATGAAGGCGAGGCCGGGCCGCAGGCGATCGTCAGACTTGACCGCGACCTCGATCGCACCGCGGCGCGAGCGGACCCGCACGCGCTGGCCATCCGTGAGGTGGTAGCTGGCCATATCTTCTGGCGCCAGCTCGAGCGCCTCGCCGCGACGCATCGGAGAGGTGTAGCCGCCCGACTGGACGCCCGTGTTGTAGCTGTCAAGCCGGCGGCCGGTCGTCAGGCGGATCGGGAACTCGTCATCGAGCTTGTCCACCGGCGGGTCGTGGTCGACGAGGCTGAACGGCGCCCGCGGGCCGACGACCGGATCTTCCCAAAGCCGGCTGTGAAGGAACAGCTCACCCGGGTGGGTCTCGTCGTAGCATGGCCACTGCAGCCCGCCTTCGGCCTCGAGTCGGGCGTAGCTCATGCCGGCATGGACGGGCGATAGGCGTCGAACCTCGTTCCAGACGTCCTCGGCGGTCGGGTGTCCCCAGTCGGTGCCCATCGCCCGCGCAAGGTCGACTACGATGTCGACGTCGTCGCGCGCCTCGCCGGGTGGCTTGAGGGCGCGTCGCACTCGCTGGACCCGCCGCTCCGATGATGTGACGGTGCCCTCCGACTCGGCCCACATGGCGCTGGCTGGGAAGACGACATCGGCGACTTCGGCCGTCTTCGTCCGGAAGATGTCCTGGACGACGATGAACTCGAGGCCCTCGAGCAGGTGGCGCGTGCGGAGGTGGTCGGCCTCCGACTGCATGGGGTTCTCGCCGACGACGTAGAGCGCGGTCAGCTCGCCACGTTCCATGGCCTCGAACATCGGCGAGAGGTGCCAGCCGCGTTTGGGCGGCACGGGCACGACCCACGCGACGTCGAACTTCGCGCGCAACTCGTCGTTCTCGACGTGTTGGAACCCGGGCAGGCGGTCCGGCAGGGCGCCCATGTCGCCGCCGCCCTG
>JBEVDC010000054.1:0-7328 GCA_040514195.1 Candidatus Limnocylindrales bacterium
CGACGGCCTCGAGCTCGCCCACTCGTGGGGTACCGATGCCCACAAGACCCTCAACGTCCCCTATGACTGCGGGATCGTCTTCTCGGCCGATCCCGAGGCTCATCGCTCTGCGATGAACGTGACGGCCGCGTACCTCGTGCGCGGCGTCGACGATGCCTACCGCGCCTACGACTGGGTGCCCGAGTCGTCGCGCGCGGCTCGCGGGCTTGGCGTCTACGCGGCGCTTCGGGCGCTCGGGCGGCATGGTGTCGCAGACCAGGTGGACCGCTACTGCGCGCTGGCTAGCCGGATGGCCGAGCGGCTCGCCGGAGTCGACGGGGTCGAGATCCTCAATGAAGTCGGCTTCACCCAGGTCCTCGTCCGGTTTGCGGCGCCTGGTGAGGATGCCACGGCCGCCGACCGCCGCACGCGGGCCGTCGCGGCCGCGGTCCAGCGGGATGGGACGTGCTGGCTCGGGACAACGACGTGGCGCGACCTCGTCGCGATCCGCGTCTCGGTCTCCAACGCCTCCACGACCGAGGGCGACATCGATCGCTCAGCCGACGCGATCCTGCGCTGCGCACGGACGGTCGAGGTGACCGTCTAACGGCTGCCAACATGACCCACGGACGTCATGGAACCCTACAGCCCAGTCAGCCGGAGAGCGGGAGCCCGACGCGGCGTCAGCGGAGGCGTGAGCTCAATTCGGGCGTCCCCGTTCGTCGCACGGGAGCAGCGTGGCCGGATCGGCGGCGACCTCGGCTTCGATGATTCGCAGGCTCGTGGCCATCTCGGTCGGGGCGATGTACGCACCGTCTTCCAGGTAGGGACGGTCGAGGAAGCTGACGACCAGCAGGCCGGCGACGACAAGCGTGGTGATGGACCCGACCACTACGGCCTGGGTCCACCACCGCTCACGCCGATCGGCGAACACGACCAGGTATGCGATGGTGAGTCCTGCCCCAAGGACCAGGATGAGCCACACGGCGACGGGGATGGTCGGCGTCGCTCCGGCCAGCCGCGCACGCCGGCCTTCCCTGCGGACGGCCATCTCGTTGAGCCAATGGTCGACGGCGACCTCGGTGCGGACGTCGTCCAGCGGCATCGTGTCGATGGTCGATTCGATCGCTGCCAACCAATCAACGACCAGGTCGCTTTCTCGGCCTTCACGCATGAGCGGCCACTCGTCCGAGACCACCGCCCGGGCATAGCACGCGAGGTCGTTCCGTAGCTCCTCGCCCTCCTGGGCGGGGAACAGCCGCGTCAGGCGATCCAGCTGGCTGATCGCCACGGCCTCGCGCGATGCCCCCTCCTGCGCCCGGATGTAGTTCTCGAACGCGAGGAACATCACGAATGCCAGCAGGACCGCGAACGCGACTCCAAGCACGCCGAACACGGCGGCGGCGGGGACCGCATCGACGAGCAAGCCATCCCTCGCGACGTAGCGTCGTGCCGCCAGCATCAGAATGACCGCCACGACCGCCGAGCCCGCCAGCAGGATCAGGGCCCAGGACGGGATCATCCTCCCTCCACCGCCCCGCGCGGCTCCTTGCCCTTCGGCCAGTAGAGCTCCTTCTTGACCTGCGCCTCGGGGAAGCCGCGATCGAGGAGGATCTGGTCGACGGTCGCGATCATGTCCGGGTTGCCGCAGATGTAGGCGATGGCGTTGTCTGGCGTCAGGCCGAGCTCGTCGTAGATCGCCGGGACGATGGCCTCGACGCGACCGATCCGCCCCGACCAGCCCGCGTTCCGTGCGTCCGTCGGTCGCGAGATGGTCGGCACGTAGGTGGCGGGATAGGTACCGTCGGCGCCCCACGCCTCGATGAGCTCGCGGTAGCCCAGCTCGTCGACATAAGAGGCACCATGCAGGACGACGGTGCGCCGCGGGCGGCCGTCCGCGGCCAGCGTGGCCATCATCGACACGAACGGCGCGATGCCGGTGCCGCTGCTGATGAAGACGTGCGTCCGGTCGTCGTCCGGCTCGAGCACGAACTTGCCCTTCGGGCCCTTGAGGCTCATGCCATGACCGATGGGCAGGCGCCAGAGGAGGGGCGTGAACATGCCCCCGGTCACGAGGCGGACGTAGAACTCGTAGCCGTCCTCGCGCACACGGGGGGACGATGCGACGGAATAGGGCCGTTGCACGAGCTTGCCGGCCGATTCGACACCGATGGTCAGGTATTGGCCGGGCTCGAACTCGATCCATGGCCCGTCGGGCTTGACCCACACGAAGGCCAGCGAGTCGGTCAGGTCCTCGCGCCGCACGAGCGTCGCGCTGTAGAGCGGCGACGCGGCCGCGATGGGCCGGTCGTCGGTGGCGAGCTCGGTCATGCCTGCCAGTCTACGTCCGGCCTGGGGCTCGACGTCGGCACCGACCGCGCTACAGGAGCTCCGGTCGGACCCAATCCTTGCCCAGGACGTGCTGCTCGAGGAAGGCCAGCACCGTCCCGTACCAGGCGCGCACGTTGCCGGGCTTCAGGACCCAGTGGTTCTCGTCAGGGAAGTAGAGGAACTTGGCCTCGACCCCGTGGCGCCAGAGGTCGGTCCACAGGCGAAGGGCCTCGCCGATCGGGACGCGGTGGTCGAGCTCGCCGTGGATGACCAGCATCGGCGTCCGGATGTGCGCCACGGAGGCCGAGGGCGACTGCTCGACATAGCGGCTCGGGTCGTCGTATGGATCGCCGAATTCCTGCTCCCACCAGGGCCCGAAGTCGGTCACGCCATGGAAGCCCCGCAGATCCCAGAGCGAGGCGTGGGTCACGATGGCCTTGAAGCGGGCCGTGTGGCCGGCCACCCAGTTGGCCATGTAGCCCCCGAACGAGCCGCCCATCAGCGCCGTCCGCTCGGCGTCGAGGTCCGGTCGTGTCAACGCCGCGTCGAGCGCGGCCATCAGGTCGGTGTACGGCCGCTCGTGCCAGGCGCCCCAGCCACGATCGATCATCCGCTGGCCGTAGCCGGTCGAGAAGGCCGGGTCCGGCATCAGGACGGCGAAGCCGCGTTCGACCAGGATGTGGGCATTCCAGCGCCAGTGCCAGCCCGTCCATGAGCCCAGCGGCCCGCCGTGGACGAAGGTCACCAAGGGCGCCGGTGCCTTCGCCGAGGCCGACTTGGGACGGATGAGCCAGGCGCCGATCTCGACGCCGTCGTCCGCCGTCGTGATCAGGCGCTCGACGACGCCACGACGAGGCAGGTCGGCCTCGACGACGGGGGAGGGGATCTCGACGGCGGACTGGTCGGCGGCGCGGGCATCGAGGCGGGCCACGAACGGCGGGCGGTCGAGTCGAGAGCAGAGGGCGAACAGAGTCGATCCATCGGGCGTCGGGCACAAGTCGGCGTAGCTCCCGTCGGCAGCCAGGAGGGTCACCGTGTCGCTGGCAAGGTCGAGCCGGAAGACCGAGGTGGCGCCCTGGCGATCGGCCAGCACGAAGAGCGCCACGCCATCACGCGCCCAGGTGACCGAGGCCGGCCAGAGGTCGAGCGAGGCGCCGATGCGACGACCTTCACCGGACGCGACGTCGATGTGCCAGAGCCGGGCCGACTCGGCGCGCTCGGGGCTGCCGAACTCGGTGCGCAGGCAGGCCACGGACCGGCCGTCGGGCGAGATGGCGGGGCCGTCGTAGAAGGCGTCGCCGTTCGTCAGCTCCCGTCGCTCGCCGCTGGCGCGGTCGAAGACGACGAGGTCCTGGCGCACGGGCAGCGTGGAGCGCTGCCAGGCGACGACCACGAAGCGACCGTCATCGGCGATGTCGAGTTGGGGCTCGGCCAGCGCCTCCTGAGTGGAGCCGGTCAGGTCGCGCGGCGCGGCCAGGGTCTCCGTCACGGCGGTCGGGGCGTCGGCCGTGAAGAGGCGCAGATCGCGCGGCCCGAGGTAGTGGTCCCAGTAGCGGATCGGGAACCGTTCGAAGAGGAGCGCGTTGGTGCCGGCGTCCTTGCGGGCCTTCTCGGCCGCTTCGTCGGCGGCGAAGTCGTCGGCCCTCGGATGGAGCGGCGCCCCGATGACGAGGTCGCCGCTCAGGCGCGCCACGGCCAGCTCGGACACGCCCCCCTCCGGTGCCAGGAGCAGCCGCGCCTCGCCGCCATCGGCCGGCAGCAGCCAGAGCCCGGCCGGCGGCTTGTCCTTGCCGGCCTCCTCCGCCTTGGCGTCAGGATCGGGCCGAGCGGAGGTGAAGAGGATCGATCCGTCGGGCAGGAAGGCGGCGCCACTCTCGCCGGCCGCGGAACGGGTCAGGCGCCTGGGCGGCGTGGAGCCCGAAGGGTCGATGCCCCAGATGGCGGTCTTGAAGGCCTTGCCGTCGGCATCGAGGGCGCCGACGCTCACGGCGAGGCGGGTTCCGTCACGTGAGGCCTGCAGGCCCGACAGACGAGGGATCCGCAGGAAGTGGTCCAGGTCGAAGGGTTCGCTCATGGCGCGATGATGGCAGAGGGTCCTGCCCGGCGTCTGGGGCTACCATCGCGCCATGCCAGAGATCGGTCGCCTGCTCATCATCGTCGGCCTCGGCATCGCGGTGCTGGGCGTGCTCATCGTCATCGGCCTGCCGCTCTTCCGCCTCCCCGGCGACTTCGTCATCAAGGGCGAGCACATCGTGCTCATCATCCCGATCGCGACCTCGATCATCCTGTCGATCGGGCTGACCATCGCGCTGAATTGGTTCGCCCGCCGCTGATCCCGTTCCCTGGCTGGTCGCGGCAGGTCATGGGCCGCGCTCGTCGCCTACAATCGGCCGAACACGAACGATCTGACCGAGCGGGACGTTGGCCACTTCTGCCGCCCGTCTCGGGGCCTATCAAGGAGCCCCCACCGCATGACCGCGCCATCCGTCTCGACCGAGCGTGCCCACCAGGCAGCCAAGCGCTACATCTATGCCTGGGGCGGTGGTCGCGCAGAGGGCGATGCGACGATGCGGGACCTGCTCGGCGGCAAGGGTGCCGGCCTGGCTGAGATGACCAACGCGGGCCTGCCCGTGCCGCCCGGTTTCACCATCACGACCGAGGCCTGCAACGACTACTTCTCGGCCGGTGAGACGCTCCCCGCCGGACTCTGGGAGGACGTGCTCGAGGCGGTTCGGGCGGTCGAGAACGAGACCGGCAAGGGTTTCGGCAACCCGGCCAACCCGCTCCTGGTCAGCGTCCGGTCGGGTGCCAAGTTCAGCATGCCGGGCATGATGGACACCGTCCTCAACCTTGGTCTCAACGAGGCCACGCTCCACGGCCTCATCGCGCTGACCGGCAACGAGCGCTTCGGCTGGGACGCCTACCGGCGCTTCATCCAGATGTTCGGGCGGATCGTGATGGGCGTCGAAGGCGAGCGCTTCGACCATGCCCTCGACGCTGCCAAGGCGGCCAGGGGCGTGACCCTCGATACCGATCTGGACGCCGGCGACCTGCGCGACGTGGCCGCGGCCTATCGCGAGATCGTGCGTGAGGACACCGGTCGCGCATTCCCGGAGGACCCCAACGAGCAGCTCGACCTGGCCATCAAGGCCGTCTTCGCCTCCTGGTTCGGCAAGCGCGCCCGCGACTACCGCGAGAACCAGAAGATCGCCCACGACCTGGGCACGGCCGTCAACGTCGTGACCATGGTCTTCGGCAACATGGGGGACGACTCTGGCACCGGCGTGGCCTTCACGCGCGACCCGAACACCGGCGAGAAGGCCCTCTTCGGCGAGTACCTCACCAACGCCCAGGGCGAGGACGTCGTGGCCGGCATCCGGACGCCTCAGAAGATCGCCCAGATGCGCGATGCGATGCCCGCGGTGTACGGCGAGTTCGAGCGCATCGCGACACGCCTCGAGCGGCACTACCGCGATGTCCAGGATCTCGAGTTCACCATCGAGCGCGGCCGCCTCTTCATGCTCCAGACGCGGAGCGCCAAGCGCACGGCCGCGGCAGCCGTGAAGATCGCGACCGACATGGTGGCCGAGAAGGTCATCTCCAAGGAGGAGGCGCTGGCCCGTGTCGAGCCTGCGCACGTCGATCAGCTCCTGCGCGATCAGTACGACCCTGCAGCCAAGGCCTCGGCCGCACGCGTCGCTCGCGGCCTGAACGCGTCCCCGGGGGCGGCTGTCGGTCGGGCCGTCTTCAGCGCCGACGACGCGGTGGCCTGGGTCGACCGTGGCGAAAAGGTCGTCCTCGTGCGCGTCGAGACCTCGCCCGACGACTTCCACGGCATGGCCGTCGCGCAGGGCATCCTGACCGCTCGCGGCGGGGCCACCTCGCACGCAGCCGTCGTCGCCCGCCAGATCGGCAAGCCGTGCGTGGCCGGCTGTGCGGAGCTGGTCGTCGACTACGCGTCGAAGGTCGCCCGCTCGACCGAGACCGAGCTCAGCTTCCGTGAGGGTGACTGGATCAGCCTCGATGGCACCACGGGCGAGGTCTTCCTGGGGGCGCTGGCCACCGTGTCCGCCCGCTTCGAGGACCAGCCGGAGCTGCAGCAGATCCTGCGCTGGGCCGACGACGTCCGCCGGATGGGCGTGTGGACCAACGCCGACAAGCCCGAGGAAGCCGCCCTCGCTCGCTCCTATGGCGCCGAGGGCATCGGTCTCTGCCGCACGGAGCACATGTTCCGCGAGGGCGAGCGGCTGGAGATCGTGCGCAGCGCCATCCTGGTGGCCAACGTCGCCACGCGCGCCAAGGCACGGCTCGCGGCCGGCGAGACGATCGACGCCGACGACCGCCACGCGGTCGGCCAGTTCGATGCCGCGATGGCCGAGCTGGAAGTCCTCCAGCAGGGCGATTTCGAGGGCATCTTCAGGGCCATGGACGGCCTGCCGGTCGTCATCCGCCTCATCGACCCACCGCTCCACGAGTTCCTGCCCAACCTGGAGGAGCAGCTGGTCAAGGTCACGCGCGCCGGCGATGCCGCTACGCCGGAGGACCGGGAGCTGCTGGCGACCATCAAGTCGCTGCACGAGCAGAACCCGATGCTCGGGCTGCGCGGCTGCCGCCTGGGATTGATGATCCCCGACTTCGTGAAGATCCAGACGCGCGCCATCCTGAACGCCCAGATCGCCGTCAAGCGCCATGGCGGCAACCCCATCGCCAAGATCATGATCCCGCTCGTGGGCCACGTGAACGAGCTATCGGAGACGCGGCGGATCCTGGAGGCCGAGGCGCTGGCGGTCGAGAAGTCGGCTGGCGTCGAGGTCGACTACAAGTTCGGGACCATGATCGAGGTTCCCCGCGGTGCCCTGACCGCGGACGAGATCGCGGTCCACGCCGACTTCTTCAGCTTCGGCACCAACGACCTGACGCAGATGACCTTCGGCTACTCCCGCGACGACGCCGAGGGCGGCTTCCTGCTCAAGTACGTCGAGGACAAGATCCTGCCCTACAACCCCTTCCAGACGCTC
>JBEVDC010000064.1:0-9429 GCA_040514195.1 Candidatus Limnocylindrales bacterium
CTCCAGGCCGGCGATCACCGCACCATCGGGCGCTTCGGGACGCTCATGCTTCACTCCACCTCGTGGATCATCTCAGGCGACGACGAGCGCATCTTCAAGGACTTCCAGCGCCTCGCTGCGCACTACCAGGAGACGGTCGCCCAGCTCTTCGCGGCGCGCACCAGCTACAAGGACGCGGGTTGGTGGCGGCGCTTCATCTGGTCCGGTCGCGATCGTTTCCTCGGCCCGGATGAGTGCCTCGACCTTGGCCTCGTTGACGAGATCGTCGACCCGGTCCTCGCCGACGGGACGGCGCTCCATGTGCCCGTGGACCCGAGCACACGCGTGGACACGAGTGCCGGGTTGGGCGCGCCTCCAGGGGCCGCGCCCAGCGACCCGGAGCCCCCTGCCGGGCGATAGGTTCCGCTGCGCCCCGATGGGGCCTCAGCCGACGCGGTACCGGAAGCAGCCCGGTACGTGATCATCGACCCAACCGACGCTCTGCAGGAACGCATAGACGCTGGTCGGCCCGACGAAGCGGAAGCCGCGCGCCCGGAGGTCCTTCGAGAGCGCCAGGGCGGCCGGCGTGAAGGCCGGCAGGTCGGCCATCGTGGCCCCCGGCGGCTGGCGCGGCGGCGGTGGCGGCACAAAGCTATCGAGGTACGCCGCGAAGCCGCCGGCTGCCGCGGCGAGCTCGAGGTAGGCGCGGGCGTTGCCGATCGTGGCGTCGATCTTGGCCCGGTTGCGGACGATCCCCGGGTCAGCCATCAGGCGGGCCCGGTCGGCCTCACCGAACTCGGCCACGAAGGCCGGATCGAAGCCTCGGACGGCCGAACGGAAAGCGTCTCGCTTTCTCAGGATGGTTGACCACGAGAGTCCGGCCTGGAACGACTCCAAGGCGAGGCGCTCGAAGAGCTCGATGTCGTCGCGGACCTGGATGCCCCACTCGTCGTCGTGATAGCGGACCATGGCCGCATCTGCGACGAGATCGTCGCTCCACGGGCAGCGCGGACGCGCCTCGACGGGCGGCCCGGTCTCGAAGGGCAGCTCGATGGGCTCGACCACGACGGTGCCCGGCGTCAATCGTCGGACGGCGGCTCGAGTGCGACCGGCTGGTCGGGATCCGGTGCCTCCGTCGCTGACGCCGGCGCCGGGCTGGGGCTCGGCTGGGGTGCCTCGCGCCGCAAGCTGCTCATGATGGCCACGAGGCCGATGAAGATGAGCACGATCGGCCAGACGTACTGCCCGACCAGGCTCGACAACCCGCCCAGGGCCGCGATGCCCACGAAGGTCAGGATGCCGCCTGGGATGAGGGGCCAGAAACGTGCCTCTGGCATGCGTAACAGGCCGCCGAAGACCCAGATGCCCAGGAAGCCGAGGCCCAGGCAGAGCGGGATCCAGGAGGTGCCTTCCGAGGGCGGGAACTGCTCGTCCATCAGCAGCCCGACGGCGATGCCGGTGACGATGGCGCCGCCGATGAGCGCACCGGCGTTCCTGGTGAAGATGAAGATGATCAGCAGCCCGAGGCCGACCACGAGCGGAGCGTAGCGGCCGATGTCGGGGATGAACTGGTTGGCCAGGAGCGCCGCACCGATGAGGATGAGGATGATGCCGCCGATCCAGCGCCCGTCGGCGCCTCGGCGTGCGACGGATGGTCCTGACATGCTCGCCCTCCTCACGCTGTCACCCGAGTCTGACGGCCCAAGGCAGCGATGTCGATTCCGTTGTCGATCGTTCGTTGTTATGGTGCGCACGACGCACGGCCGTCGTCAGAGTCGGGAGGCACGAAGCATGCAGTACCTGCTCCTCATCTACACCGAGGAGATCGACCCCGCGACGGTCCCCGCGGCGGACCAGGAGGCCGAGATGACGGCGTACCGCGCCTTCACTCGCGAGGTCACCGACCGCGGCTACATGCGAGGCGGCGACGCGCTCGAACCCAGCTCCACGGCCACGACCGTCCGTGTCCGCGAGGGTCGGACGCTCATCAGCGACGGGCCCTTCGCCGAGACCAAGGAAGTGCTCGGCGGCTACTACCTCATCGACTGCCCGGATCTCGATACGGCCATCGAGATGGCCGCCAAGATCCCGAGCGCTGCCCGTGGCTCGATCGAGATCCGGCCGGTCTGGGAGCTGCCCATGTCGGCCACGCCCGATGCCGTCATGGCCGCAGCCGACGCCGGCTGAGGCTCCGGCCGACGCAGGCCAGCAACGGCGGATGAGCGATGCCCGCACCGTCGCCGAGGAGGCCTTCCGCCGCGAGTCAGGCCGGGCGCTTGCCGGGCTGATCCGGGTCCTGGGCGACTTCGACCTGGCCGAAGACGCCGTCCAGGACGCATTCGTGGCCGCCCTCGAGCATTGGCCGCGAGACGGCGTCCCGGACAACCCGGGCGCCTGGATCACGACCACCGCGCGGCGCCGGGCGATCGACCGCCTGCGGCGGGCGCGGGTCCTGTCCGAAAAGCAGGCCGTCCTGCAGGCCGAGGCCGACGCCGAGGCCAGGCTGACCACCGGGCGGCCGACCGTCGACGAGATCGAGGCACATGGCGTGATCCCCGACGACCGACTCCGGCTCATCTTCACCTGTTGCCACCCGGCGCTCTCGCCCGAGGGTCGCGTGGCGCTCACCCTGCGCACGCTCGGTGGCCTCCAGACCGACGAGATCGCGCGCGCCTTCCTGGTGCCGGAGGTGACCATGGCCCAGCGCCTGGTGCGGGCGAAACGGAAGATCCGTGATGCGGGCATCCCCTTCCGCGTGCCGCCCGACGAGCTGCTGCCCGAGCGACTCGACTCGGTGCTCTCGGTCCTCTACCTGGTCTACAACGAGGGCTACCTGGCCAGCAGCCCGGCGGCCGCCATCCGTCACGACCTGAGCGCCGAGGGTATCCGCCTGGCGCGTCTCTTGGTGGACCTGATGCCGGACGAGCCCGAGGCCATCGGCCTCCTGTCGCTCATGCTCCTGCACGACGCGCGACGAGCCGCCCGCATCGGTCCGGACGGCGCGCTCGTGATCCTGGACGAGCAGGATCGTACGATCTGGGATCGGGCGCTCATCGACGAGGGGAACGGCCTGCTGGAACGCGCGGCCTCGATGCGTCGACCGGGCCCATACCAGCTGCAGGCGGCCATCGCATCCGTGCATGACGACGCGCCGACGGCCGGGGCGACCGACTGGCCGCGAATCGTGGCGCTCTACGACCGCCTACGCGCGCTCTCGCCTTCGCCTGTCGTCGACCTCAATCGTGCGGCGGCGCTGGCCATGGCCCATGGCCCTGATGACGGGCTGGCCGAGATCGACCGTCTGGCGGCCGATGGCCGCCTCGGCGGCTACCACCTGCTCCACGCCGCGCGGGCCGATTTGCTGCGGCGAGCGGGTCGCCGCCGCGAGGCGGCAGAGGCCTATCGGCGCGCGCTCGCCGCGACGGTCAACCCGGCCGAAGTCGCCTATCTCGAGCGCCGTCTCGGCGAGGTCACGGCTGACGCCTGAGCGGATCCGGCGTCTGACCCGGCGCGATCGCGCGGTCCGGCCCGGCGCGAAGCGGCGGTCTGGCCCAGAATGGCGCCCGCGACCCACCCGCCTGGAGATCCCGCATGCTCGGACCCTCGTCGGACGCGCCCCCGCCTGGGCCCGACGTCTACCGCCCGCCGACGGCTGGCCCGAACCCGCCCCCGGCGCTCGGTGGCAAGCCCATCGTGCTGGGCCTTGTCCTCATCGTCGTGCTCGCCTTCGGGGCCGGCATCGCCGCCGATCGGAGCGGGCTCTTCGGAGCCCCGGCGGTCGAGGGCCCGGTCGACATCGGGCCGACGATTGCGCCCGGGGCGACCATCGGTCCCGGTGCGTCGGTTCCGCCCGACGCGCCGGCCGACGTCGGGCTCTTGTGGGAGGCGATCAAGATCATCCGCGACAACTATGTCGACCGGTCGATCCTGGAGCCGACGTCGAACCTGACGTACGGGATGCTCGACGGCCTGGTCCGTTCGCTGGGCGACGCCGGCCATTCGAGCTTCATGACGCCGGATCAAGTGCGCGAGGCGAGCGAGGACCTGTCGGGCTCGTTCTCCGGCATCGGAGCCTTCCTCGGCGAACGGGGTGGCGCACCGATCATCGTCTCGGTCATCAGCGGGTCACCGGCAGACAAGGCCGGCCTGCGCAGCGGGGACGCCATCATCGAGATCGACGGCGAGGCGGCGGAGGAGCTCTCCGTCGAGGACGTGGTGACCCTCGTCCGGGGCCCGGCCGGCACGACCGTGCGTCTGTCCGTCCTCCACCCGGGCGAGGCCACGCCCGTCGAGGTGGCCATCGTGCGCGACGTCATCGAGGTGCCGCCGGTCGATTGGGCGATGGTGCCGGGCACGGACGTCGCCATGGTCCGCATCATCCAATTCTCCGAGGGCACGGTGGACCAGCTCCAGACCGCCCTGGCCGAGGCCAAGGCCGCCAAAGCGACGGCCATCGTCCTCGACCTGCGAAACAACCCAGGCGGCCTGGTCGACGAGGCGGTCGGGGTCGGCAGCACCTTCATCCCCGATGGCGTCGTCTACATCCGAGAAGATGCCGACGGCGAGCAGATCCCGGTCAAGGTGCGCAACGAGCCGCGCACCGACATGCCCATGGTCGTGCTGGTCGACTTCGGTTCGGCCAGCTCGGCCGAGATCGTCACCGGCGCACTCCAGGATCAGGGGCGTGCCAAGGCCATCGGCACCCGGACCTACGGGACGGGCACCGTCCTCAACGAGTTCTCACTCTCGGACGGCTCGGCCATCCGCCTCGGCGTCGAGCAGTGGCTGACGCCCAAGGGCCGCCATATCTTCCCCAGCGGCATCGAGCCCGACATCGAGGTCACCCTAGAGACCGACGTCCTGCCGCTCGAGCCGGTCGACATCGAGTCGATGACAGCGGCGGAGCTCCTGGAGAGCGGCGACGCCCAGCTGCTGCGCGGGTTGTCGGAGTTGGGGAAGACGCCCACAGCGGACTAGCCACCCGGAGCCTCGGTGTCGTCCTCACTGTCGAGATGCAGGCCGGCCAGGGCCGCGAAGGGCGACGCGTCGGGCTCATCGCCGGTGTCGAAGGTGGCGCTCGGCGCCTGGGCGGGCCATCCGGGCGAGGCTTGAGGCGCGCCCATCGCATCGTCAGCCTCGGAGTCGCGTGCGGCGCGAGTGAGGCGCGCTGCCGTCAGGGCATCGCCCTCATCGTGGCCGCGTTCGATGACGCCACGCGCTTTGGCGTCGAGATGATCGGCCAGGTCCGCAGCGGTCAGGACGATCAGGGTCGTGGGGTGGAGGCTATCGGGTCGCGACAGGGCCTCAGGGCCGACAAGCTCGACCTCGCGCAGGCGATCGAAGTCGAGCTCGACGCCGGTCCGGTTAGCCTCGACCAGGACCAGCAGGCCGGCCACGTCAGGCCATCGATGGCGGAGCAGGGCGCGCGCCCTGCCCAGCTGGGATATGCCTCTCCGCACCGCACCGCCGTTGGCACTGAACTTCATTTCCACGACCCGCTCGGGCTCGCCAGCGCGCCCGATCACGGCGTCCAGCTCCTGGAAGCGTCGGACGTACGCCCGCTCCCCGGGCGGCAGCAGTTCGGCGTCGATGATCCGCTCGTCCAGGAGGGGCAGGCGCTCGCCCAGCCAGGTCCGCACGGCCGCCTCGACCAACCCGCTGGCCCGATACAGGTCGCCCGGATCCTGTCGAGGCCCCAGCCGGCGGTGGGCGGCGGCTTGACGGCTCATCTCCTCCACGTATGCGGGGTCGTCGACCCGCACCAGGTCGACGCGCCGCACCTTGATGGGTGCCCGCATCACA
The DNA here is from genome assembly GCA_040514195.1 of Candidatus Limnocylindrales bacterium. GTDB lineage: Bacteria > Chloroflexota > Limnocylindria > Limnocylindrales > CSP1-4 > CSP1-4. The sequence continues at coordinate 5,782 of JBEVDC010000064.1, forward strand.
GCCGACGTCCGCCCGCCCGCATGATCATCCTCCTGGCAGGCGGCGATGATACGGCCGTGGGTGCTCGCCGGTGCTCGAGTGACATGGCTGGTAGAATGGTGGGCCCCAGCCACGTGAGTCGAGGAGCCCGCCCTTGAATCCCCGTCTGTCCCCGAAGCCTGTCGACGCCGACGCTCCGCTGAAGCACGTCATCGACGTCTACAAGCATCGCGACCAGACGGTCACCTGCGTCTGCGGCTGGCACGGCAGCTCCGCCAGCCTGGACGGCAGCACGACCTCACCGTGGACGGCACACCTCGTCGAGGTGCGCGGCAAGAAGCGCTGACGGCCGGCGCCGAGCGAGCTCGAGGATGCGCTTCCCCGCGCCAGACGCTCGCCGCATCGGCCGCAGAGCGGTCCGGACATCGCGCGTCGTGACAGGGTCATGCCACGTGGCTGGGCCGAATCGGTCATGGCCAGGCGACTACGTAGCGTGGCACCCTCCGCGGTGAGCCCCGCACGGAGACCGCCGATGCCCCGTCACTGGCGCGATCGCGTCGCCGTCATCCTCGCCATCGTCCTGGTCGCGTCGGTGGTCCCGTCGTCCGTCGCGGCCGCCGATCCGACGCCCACCCCGGATGGCCTGCCGGGCATCCCGCCGCTCACCGACCCGACCACCGAGCCATCACCGACCCCATCGTCGGAACCGTCCGCCGACCCCGCCACGGATCCCGGCGCCGACCCCGTCGACGGATCCAGCCCTGATCCTGCCGGCGATCCAGGTGTTCAGCCCGCCGCTCTGGCCGACAGCGGTCGCTTCATCGTCCTGCTCGCGGGCGATGCCAACGTCAGCAAAGCCCTCAAGCGCCTCGAGGGCAAGGCCGCCTTCAAGGCCGATCGCACGTTCAAGCACGCGCTCAAGGGCTTCAGCGCCACGCTCGACAAGAGCCAGCGCAAGAAGCTGGCCGCCGACCCTGCGGTGGCCGCCATCATGCCCGACGAGCGCATCGAGCTGGCCGCACAGGTCATCCCGACCGGCGTCAGCCGCGTCAACGGGCGCCTGTCCGACATCGCCTCGATCGACGGCAACGACGAGCGCGTCGACGCCGACGTGGCCATCGTGGACACCGGTATCGCCCTCCACCCAGATCTCAATGTCGTCGGCGGCATCAATTGCTCGACCTCCGATCCGACCGCTTGGCGCGACGTTCAGTCGCACGGCACGCATGTGGCTGGCATCGTCGGCGCCCTCGACAACGATATCGGCGTCGTCGGCGTGGCGCCGGGGGCCCGACTCTGGGCGGTCAAGATCCTCAACGACAGCGGCTTCGGCTTCATCTCGTGGTACGTCTGCGGGCTCGATTGGATCCTGGCGCAGCGGGACCCGGACGACGCCTCACGGCCCCTCTTCGAGGCCGTCAACATGAGCGTCGGCAAGCCGGGCGAGGACGACCACAACTGTGGTTGGTCGATCCCCTCGGCCATGCACCGGGCCGTCTGCCGTGTCGTCGCTGGCGGCATCCCGATCGCGGTCGCCGCCATGAACGAGTCGAAGCCTGCCGCCAGGTTCGAACCCGCCTCCTATAACGAAGTCATCACGGTCAGCGCCCTCGCGGACACGGACGGGTTGCCGGGCGGTTACGGCGGTGCCGCGTGCTACTCGTGGGGCGGCTACGACAACGACGACACCTTCGCCAACTTCTCGAACTACGGCGCTGATGTCGACCTCATCGCGCCCGGCAAGTGCATCCGCTCGACGGTGCCGGGGGGCTACGGAACCATGTCGGGGACGTCGATGGCCACGCCGACCGTGGTCGGTGCCATCGCGCTCTACCGCTCCCGACACCCGAACGCGACGCCATCCGACGTGCGGACGGTCCTGCGCGGTCTCGGCAACCAGGGCTGGAAGACGGGCACCGATCCCGACAACACCCACGAGCCGCTCCTCGACGTCCGGCGCATCGACGGGTTGGGTGACTTCGACATCGACCTGCCGGGCGGGACACTCGCCCTCGACGAGTCCGGTGGGCCGATCCCCATCACGATCTCGCGGACGCCGGAGGCCTTCGAACCGCTCGTCTTCTCGGTCGGCGGCCTGCCGTCCGGGGCGAGCGCGACGGTCACGCCGAGCACCGCCGGTGGTTTCGACGCCAAGACAGCGACACTCAAGGTCAACCTGCCTTCGACGGTCCCCGGCGGCACCTTCCACCTGACGGTCACGGGCACCATCCAGGGCCGCAGCCGATCTGATGTCGTCGCGGTGACGTTCACCGACCAGGCGCCGGTCATGGGCTCGGTCAAGATCGCCATCGGCAAGTCGCCTCGGCCGACCTCATCGAGTGCTCCGATCCGCGTCTCGTGGCCGACCGCGACCGAGCCGTCGGGGGTCATCGCCGCGTACGAGGTCGAGCGGTCGGTCGACGGTGGCACGTGGAGCAAGGTGGCGACGCTGGGCGGCACGTCCCGCTCGTTCCAGACCGCGGGCAGCACCGGCCACAGCTACACCTTCCGGGTCCGCGCGATCGACGGCCGCGGCCTCATCGGGGCAAGGGTCGCTTCGTCCGCGCTCGCGCCACGCGTATTGAGTGAGTCGAATCCGGCGGTTCGCTACTCCGGGGCCTGGAGCAGGCACAGCAGCGCGTCAGCGATCGGTGGTTCGACGCGATCGACCACGGCCAAGGGCGCGTCCGCGACCTTGACCTTCTCTGGCCGCCAGGTCGCCTGGGTCGGGCCGCGCGGCCCCGGCCGCGGCAAGGTCAAGGTCTACATCGATGGCGTTTATGTGACCACGGTCAGCCAGTGGGCCAGGACCTTCAGCAGCCGCCGGGTCCTCTTCGCGCGCACGTTCGCCATCGGAGGGACCCACACCTTGAGGCTGGTCAACAAAGCCACCGACGGTCATCCGCGCATGGTGATCGACGCCTTCATCGTCTCGCCGTGATCCGCCGGCTAGGCGGCGTGGGCATCGCCGTGGTGTTGTCCGCCATCGGTGGTTCGACCCTGGCCACCCTGCCGGCTGCGGCGGCCGACTTCCCACCGGCGGACAGCGGCTACCACACGTACAGCGAGATGGTCGCCGAGGTCCAGTCCGTGGCGGCTGCCCATCCGGACATCGTCAGCCTCTTCAGCATCGGCAAGACCTACAAGGGCCGGGACATCTGGACCGCCAAGATCAGCGACAACGTGGGCGACGACGAGGCAGAGCCGGAGGTCCTCTTCGACGGCCTCCACCATGCCCGCGAGCACATCACGCTCGAGCAGACCATCGACCTGCTCCACTTCCTGGTCGACGAGTACGGCACGACCGCACGCGTGACCGAGGCCGTCGACGGTCGTGAGATCTACATCATCTTCGCCCTCAATCCCGACGGCGGCCAGTTCGACCTGACCGGCGATCCCTACCGCGCGTGGCGGAAGAACCGCCAGCCGAACGTCGGTTCCAGCTATATCGGCACCGACCTCAATCGCAACTACGACTATCGCTGGGGCTGCTGCGGCGGGTCGTCGGGCAGGAAGAAGAGCCTCACCTATCGGGGCCCGAGGGCCTTCTCGGCACCCGAGACACGGCGGGTGCGCGACTTCGTGGCCAGCCGCGTGGTCGGCGGCTGGCAGCAGATCCGGACCCACATCACCTTCCATTCGAATGGCGAGCTCATCCTCTGGCCCTAC
>JBEVDC010000080.1:0-5020 GCA_040514195.1 Candidatus Limnocylindrales bacterium
TTGCGCTGGCACTTGAGCCAAGGCGTTGTCCGGGACCTTGGTCGGCAGTCAAGTCAATGATGTTCTATGCGCTCCGGGGTCGGTACCGCACATGGGCTTGTTGTCGTGCGGTTCGCCGCCAGCTGGTTGACGTCGGACGGAGCATCGGACTATGCGATCTTGGCCGCGTCGCTTCTGTTGCGATGAGGACCTGGCACTCATCGGCTACGACGGCCGGGATGCCGAGAAGGATCTCGCCGCCTGGCGCACAAGCGGCCCACGCCCGACCACCCACGAGCTGATCGAGGCCATCCGCGCGCAGGGCGTGGAGGGCGCCACGGTGCTGGACGTCGGGGCCGGCGTAGGTGCCGTACACATTGCTCTCCTCGAGGCCGGTGCCGCGAGCGCAATCGACGTCGATGCCTCGCGCGAATATCTGGCCGCAGCCCGCACAGAGGCCGAGCGGCGCGGGGTCGTCGATCGCGTGACTTATCGCTACGGAGACATCGTCGAGCTCGCCGCCGATACCCCGCCAACCGATGTCGTGACCCTCGACGCGGTGATCTGCTGCTATCCGTACCTGTCGGCGCTCATGGCGGCGGTGGTGACGGTCAAACCTCGCCTGATCGGCCTCACCTATCCGCGCGACGCGTGGTGGATGCTGGCATTCATGTGGCTCTACAACCTCGTCCATGCGTTGCGTCGCAGCCCGGCCCACTACTTCGCGCATCGCCACCATGAGTTGTGGAGCTTCATGACCGCTGCCGGATACGCGGAGATCTATGACGGCGGTTCAGCCTGGGGGCGGGTCGTGCTCTACGGGCGCGCCGAATGACAGATGAGGCCTTCCTTTTCGAGGGGCCCTGCGCGAGCGATCCAGACGACCATCGCAAGCACCGACCGAATGCGGACGCTCGATCTTGAGCTTCGTCAGGCGGTCCACGTCGGCGAGGTGGAGGTCAAAGGTCCTGATGTCCGCGGCCTCGCCGTCAACGAGGCTGCACGGATCATGACGGCGGCATCGCCGGGCGAAATCCTCGTCTCGACGGTGACGAGGGACCACTCGGCTGCCTCGGGCTTCACGTTCAACGAGCGTGGATGGCAGGATTTAGGCGGGTTCCCCAAACCGGTGGCGTTTGTTGCCATCGATCGACCTCGCGAGTGGAAGCCGAGGCGGAGTCCGAGGAGTGAGAGCCGGACCCCGCGGGGCTCATCTGGTCATACCCTGCCCTTGGGAACGGTGTGCCAATAGGTCTTGTTGAAGACGACCTTGCCGAGATGCCAGAGCTGGTTCGGCTTCGGCGGTCGGGGCGGGTGGTCGTAGTCGAACTGGAGGAGCGTCCCCTTGCCGTCGCCGATCTCGAAGAAGCACATGACCTTCCCGAGGTAATCGCCGTGCCTGTGGTCGACTTCGCGGCCTTCGACGGCCGCGACGATCCGCTCGGTGACGACCGGCGCCTCGAAATGCGCCGTCGAGCCCGCCTTCGACAGGGGCAGGTCCGTCGCGTCGCCGAGGGCGAAGACGTTCGTCCGGCCGCCCACCTGGAGCGTCGCCCGGTCCGTCGGGAGCCAGCCGCCCGGTGCCGGTGCGAGGCCCGAGTCGATGAGGAACTGCTGGCCCTTGTGCGGCGGCACGAGGATCAGCAGGTCGTAGGGCAGCTCTTCGCCCTCGAGGCTCAGGACGACCTTGCGCTCGGGATCGATCGCCTCGACGTTGAAGAACGTGTGGACCTCGATGCCCTTCGCATCGAAGATCGGCGTCGCCATCTCGGACACGCTCTCGATCGTGAACGCGCGCCCGATCGGCGAGCAGAAATGGACCTCGCTCTTGTCGCGCAAGCCACGCTGGCGCAGCTCACTCTCGATGAGGAACGACACCTCGAGCGGCGCAGGCGGACACTTGTAGGGCATGCCGGCGATCCCGATGACGACCCGGCCGCCGGTGAACGCGTCGAGGGCGCGCCGGAGCTCGAGCGCCGCTTCGGCCGTATAGAAGTGCTGCGCCTCGGCCTCGAAATGCTCGATCGCCTCCGGCACGATCCGCGAACCGGTCGCCAGCACGAGGTAGTCGTAGGCGAGTCGCTGTCCGCCCTTGAGATGGACGGTCTGGGTCGGCTCGTCGACCTTCTCGATCTCACCGATGACCAGCCCCACGCGCGAATCCAGCAGGCCGCGCTCCGGGCGCTGCAGCTTCTCCGCGCGCTCGCCGCCCATCGCGATGTACATGAAGCCTGGCTGATACGTGTGTTGCCCGGTCTGATCGACGACCGTGATCGAGACCTCGCCCGCCTTGAGCTGGCGGCGGAGCTTCTTGACGAGGAGGTTGGCGGTGAGGGTCCCCCCCACACCCCCACCCAGGATGAGGATCCGCTTCATGGCCCTACCGCGCCTTCTCGACGACGATCTCGTCGTAGCCGTCGCGGGCCTCGAGGGCGACCAGCCGATGACCGGCCTTCTCGATCCACTTCGGGATGTCGGTCTTCGAGCCCTTGTCGCTCGAGTAGACGGCGATGACGTCGCCGACCTCACTCTCGCGGATGGCCCGGATGAGCTCCATCAATGGTCCCGGGCAGAAGCTGCCGCGGGCGTCGACGGTGCGGGTGATGGCGATGGCCGTGGCGGGCATGACGAATGGTCCCTTCCCTAAATGAACAGCGGGGTGGAGTTCTCGGTCAGCAGGCCGATGACCGTTGCGGCGCCGGCGGGCTCGCCCATGCCCTCGATCATGTCCTCAGGCGTAAGGCCGAACATGTCCATGGTCATCTGGCACGGGATGAACTCGACGCCCATCGCCTGGGCGGCCTCGAGGAGCTCCTTGGGGCTGGCAACGCCGTACTGCTTGGCGAGGCGGCCCATCATCCATGGACCCATCCCGAGGAAGTTCATCTTCGAGAGCTTTCGGTGGCTGATGCCAGGGCGCTGCATCGCGGACAGCATCCGTTGCATCCAGTTCTCGCCGGTGATCCGCTTCGAGTCCTTGACGAAGACCTGGAGGCCCCAGAACGTCACGAACACGCGTGTCCGGACGCCCATCGCGGCGCTGGTCGAGGCCAGGATCATCGTTGCCCAGACCTTCTCGAGGTCGCCGCTGTAGTCGATGATCAGGAGGTCCTTGGTCGCCCCTTCGCCGGCTCGCTCGGAAGCTGCGAGCGGGGCCGGCGCCTCAGTCGGTGTGGCGTCCTCCGGCCGGCGGTCGACGGCGGTGATAGCCGCGGCGAACGGGTCGAACGGGGCGAGTGTCTCGGTGGTCATGGCAGGCCCTCACTTCCGACGGATGACGAAGCGATAAACCGCGCCATCCGATGTCTGCTCGATGAGCTCGTTGCCGGTCGCGCGGCACCACGCCGCGACGTCCTTGATGGATCCGACGTCGGTCGCGAGGAGCTCGACGACGGCCCCTGAAGGCAGTGGCTTGACCGCCTGGGCGGTCTTGACGATCGGCATCGGACACGACAGCCCGCGGGCATCGACCGTCTGGGTGATTTCGACGACTGGCATAGGAGTTCTCCTTCCGGACTGGTTTCTCAGATGAAGACGACCTGGCCCTCGCCGGCGTTGAGGTAGAAGGCGGTCACGCCTTCAACCCCGTCGACGAGCGAGTCGAGATCGGTCGATTCGAGATGGAGCAGGTCCATCGACAGGCTGCATGCCTGGATGTCCACGGCTCCGAGGTCCTTGGCCTGGCGCAGGGTCTCGGCCCACGTCGCCTGGCCGGCCGCGGCGAGTGCATCGACGGCGATCCGACCGGCCGGTCCCGCCTCCGGGGCCAGGCCATGGTCGTCGCCGATCTTCGCGGCCCGGAACGCATCGAGCGCCCAGTACTGCAGGAAGATGTTGACCGGCTTGCCGAGCGCGGCGGCGCCGGCGGTCAGGACCGCGGCGGCCTGGAGCTTGTCGTCGGTACCGGAGAAGAGGACCAGGTTCAGGGGCTCGTCCATGGGATCACCTCGTGCCTCATGCGCTGGTGGTGGCGGGTAAACGAGTCGTGGCCGCCGCGGTCGCGGCGTCGGACCCGGCCGACAGATCCGCAAGCCGGCGCAGCCGACGTTCGAGGACGCCGCGCATCACGCCACAGGCCACGATCACATCCGGGTCGGCGAGCCGATAGCGGACCTCACGCCCATCCCTCTCCGCCTCGACGATCCCCGCTGCGCGGAGCATCGCCAGGTGCTGGGAGACATTCGGCTGGGTGGCCCCGATGGCCTCGGCCAAACGGCCGACCTCGATCGGACCACGGGCGAGAACATGCACGATCTCGAGCCGTCTCGGACTGGCGAGCGTCTTCAGGACCTCGGCCTGGAGGATCGTGATCTCGTCCATGCCCTGACTATCGACATATGCGCAGGCGCTGATATGTGCCGGCTGGCCTGCAGGCGGGGGCCACAAGTCACGAGCATTCGGGCACGCAACGTGATCGCAGCCGGCCACTGCCGGATTCAGCTGCACGACCAGGTCTTCGATCTCGATGAGCCGGCGATGGTCGACGCATGTGAGGCGAAAGACCTGCCATGGCCGCTGCGGCGCGTCATGGCAGCGCTTGGGTTCAAGTACCTCAACCTCCGTACGTTCGCAGCGCACCCGGCCACCCTCCCCCTCACAGAACGGGAGCCATTCGAGGCCAACCAGTCGGGGGGACTGAGGAATCCGGTCGTGGAACGCGACCGTGTGCTGTTGGTTCGCTGACCGGCGAGACGCATTCGAATCAGGGATACGTCAGCAAGGTCTCCATGAACTCGCGCAGTAGGGTGCCGCGACCCGCGGCGCGACGTTGAGGAACTGCTCGTGCCCCTCTCGGCGGCTCGACGCGATCCTCGGCCGGGGCGACGCCGCGCCACCACGCCAAGCCGATACGGGCTCCCCACCTGGCCGAGGCACACGAACCGCCCGATCCGCCCGTGGAGCGGGCCGAAAACGCCAGATTTGGTACCGCATACCGGATTCGAACCGGTGATCTCCGCCTTGAGAGGGCGGTGTCCTGGGCCTCTAGACGAAGGCGGCGCCGGCCGTCGGGCGGGGACCGCCACGACGGCCGACAGGATAC
>JBEVDC010000091.1:0-4657 GCA_040514195.1 Candidatus Limnocylindrales bacterium
CCGCCGGCCGGCGAGACGAGGATGGCCCGCTCGATTCGGTCGGCGTGGGCGGCAGCGAACGCGGCCGTGATCGGGCAGCCCAGCGAGTTGCCCAGCAACGTCGCCTTGTCCAGCCCGACCTCGTCCATGAACCGCGCGACGGCGTCGCCGAGGGCAGGGATGCCCAGCGGATGCCTGGGATGCTGGCTGCGCCCGAAGCCCGGCAGGTCGGGCACATACGTCTGGAAGAAGGGGGTCAGGCGAGAGGCGGTCGGGACGAGGTAGGTGCCGCTGATGCCGAAGCCATGCACGTGCACGATGGCCGGTGCGCCGGCCGGGGGCGGCGTCGCAGACGTGCGGTAGAAGAAACGCAGGCCGTCGAGCTGGGTGGTGATCTCGTCGAGCGTGTCTGGATCGTCGGACATGGCGGCGATCGTGACACACCACCTCGGGCCCGTCATGTGGGACGTGCGCTCGACCGCCGTGCGGCGCTAGGCGCTCCGCCGTGGTGCCTATTGCCCGGCCGTGCGTTGCCGCGCTACGATGCCAAGGTCCGGCAGGCGAGGCCCGGGCGATGGTCGAGGAGGGTGCATTGACGCTCGATGACCCGGCGAAGTTCTTCGTCAACCACGGCCTGGTCTCGACCCGTTCGGACATCCACAACCTGCTCCGACCGCTCCTCAAGCAGACCGTGGCCTACCGGTACTACCGCGCCGGTACTCTCACCGGCCACGGCACCGGCTGGGTCGAGCGCATCGTGGCCGACGAGCCGGGCACGTCGAGCTTCTTCACGCCGCTCTCGATCTGCCTCAACGTGGACTCGTTCGAGCACCTCGAGTTCGAGACGCGACCCGACCAGCTCCTGATCTACACCCTGGTCCAGGGTGACGAGCGCATCGTCATCGAGTTCGCGCCGGTCCGCGCGCCGGTCGATGGCGAGGACGGCATCCAGCAGATGTTCCGGTTCGCCCCGGAGAGCGACTTCGTGCAGATGGAGCTCGGCGGCCTCGACGCCCCCGAGGAGCCGACCGCGACCTAGCCTCAGGGTCGCATGGCCCTGCCTCGGTTCCTAGACCCCGCGCTCTCCCCGGATGTACGGCACGCCCAACGCGGCAGGTGCCCCGATGCGCTTTCGGGTCGCCTCGCGTGAGCCGACGATGACCGCCAGGATGACGAGCACGTACGGCAGCATGCCCAGCAGGTAGGTCAGGTTCTGGTTGAAGAAGAACGGGTTCGGGATGCCCAGGAAGTCGCTCGGTCCCTGGATGTCCAGGAGCAGCCGGGTGATGGCCGCGAAGAGATAGGCCCCGAGCGCGACCCGGAAGGGGTCCCAGCGCGCGAAGATGACGAGGCCGACGGCGATCCAGCCTCGACCGCCGACGGTCAGGTCGCCAAACCAGCCGGGCTGGATGGCGAGCGTGATGGTCGCCCCGGCGAGGCCTGCCAGCAGGCCGCCCAGGAAGACGTATCCGTAGCGCAGGCGGTAGACGTTGACGCCCATGGCGTCGGCGGCGGTCGGGTACTCGCCCACCGCGCGCAGGTGCAGTCCCGGCCGGGTGCGGTGGATCCAGTACCAGGCGGTGGGCACGAGCAGGTAGCCGACGTAGGCCAGCACGCTCTGGTTGGTAAAGAAGATGGGCCCGATGACCGGGACCTGTGAGAGCCCGGGCACCGTGATGGTGGGCAGCAACGAGGTGCCGCCGGCCTTCGAGAGGCCCTCGCCCAGGACGCGCGCCAAGCCGACTCCGACCAGGGTCAGCGCCAGCCCACTGACGACCTGATCGGCCTGGAAGTGGATGGTCATCGCGCCATGCAGCAGGCTCAACAGGCCGCCCGCGAGCATCGCCACGAGGAGCCCCAGCCACGGGTTGCCGGTCGCCACCACGGTCGCGAATCCGGCCACCGCGCCGATGAGCATCATGCCCTCGACGCCCAGGTTCAGGATGCCGGCGCGCTCGGCGAAGATCTCGCCGATGGCTGCGAACAGGTAGATCGTGCCGGCCGCGACGCCCGCCGCGATGATCGTCGTGGCATCCATCTCAGGCTCGCCGGCGCACGAATCGGACCGTATAGCGGAGCAGGACGTCACTACCGATGAGGCAGAACAGGATGATGCCCTGGATCATGCCGGGTACGCCCGCTGGCTGGATCTCGCGGCCGGCCAGGATCAGGGCGGCAAAGGCGATCGACGCCACGACCACGCCGATCGGGTCGAACTTGGCGATGTAGGCCACGATGATGGCTGTGAAGCCGTAACCCGGCGAGAAGTTCTGCTGCAGGCGGTGGACGACGCCCGCGATCTCCGCCATCCCGGCCAATCCGGCCAGCGCGCCAGAGACCATGAAGACCAGGATCGTGTTGCGCGCGATGTCGATGCCTGCATATCGCGCCGCCGATGGCGAGTCGCCGATGAGGCGGATCTCGTAGCCCCAGCGGCTGCGCTTGAGGATGAACCAGACCACCCCGGCCGCGATGAGCGCGAAGAGCAGACCGAGATGGACGGTCAGCCCGGCGAGCCCCTTGAAGGTCTCCACGAAGTCGGTCAGGCGGGGAAGCCAGGCTGCCTTCGGAAACTGGCGCGTGAGCTGGAAGCCGCCCTCACTCCACGGCCCGAAGACCCAGTACTCGATCCACAGGAAGGCGATGTAGTTGAGCATCAAGGTGACGATGATCTCGTTGACCCCGAGTCGCGCCTTGAGCACGCCCGGGATGAAACCCCACAGGGCTCCCGCGGCCATGCCCGCCATCGCCATCAGGACCACGAAAAGGAAGGGCGGAGCGTCGTCGGGCAGCACCGGCAGGAGGACGATGGCGCTCGCCCCCCAGGCGCCCATCAGCAGCTGCCCCTCGGCACCGATGTTCCACAGCCGCATCCGGAAGGCGAGGGCACAGGCGAGGCCGGTCAGGATCAGGGGCGTGGCTACCACGAGCGTGTCCGACACGACGCCGACGGAGCCGAAGGCTGCGCCGAGGATGTGCCCATAGGCGCGCACCGGATCGCCACCGACGAGGGCGATGATGACGCCGCCGATGGTCAGCGCCACGGCCACCGCGCCGAGGGTAGCCGCGAGCGGCAGCCAGCGCGGCACCTCGAGACGGCGCTCGAGGCGCAGCTCGAATGGGCTGAGCGAGCGGCTTCGGCGCCGAGCCGGCACGGTGGTCACGCGTCGGGGCCGAGCGGCTGATCCGGTGCTGGAGGCGCTGGGAGCGGCAGGCCGCCCGTGCCGCCGGTCATCAGGAGCCCGATCTCGTGCACGTCCGCGTCCTGGACGTCGAAAGTGCCCATGACGAGGCCCTCGTAGATGACCGTGACGCGGTCGGCCAGGGCGAGGAGCTCGTCGAGCTCCTCGGACATCAGGATGATCGCGGCGCCCGCTGCCCGGCGCTGCAGGAGGAGCCGATGGACCGACTCGATGGCGCCCACATCGAGCCCCCGGGTGGGCTGGACAGCTACCATGAGCCTGGGATTCGATCCGATCTCGCGGGCCAGGATCATGCGCTGGAGGTTGCCGCCTGAGAGCAGGCGGGCCTGCGTGTCGATGGAGGGCGCTGCGATGTGGTACTCGCCCTTCAGCCGCTCTGCCGCCCTGCGGGCCGCCGGCATGTCAAGGACCCAGCCACGCGCGATCGGCGCCTCCCGGTAGCTCTTCATCATCAGGTTGTCGGCGATCGAAAGGTTGGGCGCACTGCCCACACCGGTCCGATCCTCGGGCACATGGGCGACACCCTGACGGATGGCCTCACGCGCGGAGCTGCCGCCATACGGCACGCCGCCGATCTCGATCAGGCCATCGAAAGGCCGCAGCCCGGCGATGACCTGGGCCAGCTCGCTCTGGCCGTTGCCGGCCACGGCCGCGACGCCCAGGATCTCGCCCGACCGGACGTCCAACGACACGCCGCGCAGGGCCGGCAGCAACTTGTCGTTCTGCGCGTGGATCTCGCGCAGCGAGAGGACCACGGATCCAGGCTGGAACGGCGTTCGCTCGAGCGACTCGAGGACCGCCCGACCGACCATCAGGCGAGCCAGGTCGGCCTTGGTGGCACCCGCTGGCGGCAGCCCGGCGGCGGTGACCTTGCCGTGCCGCATGACCGTGACGCGATCGGCGATGGCCAGCACCTCGGCCAGCTTGTGGCTGATGAAGACGATGGATCGGCCGTTGGCGGTCATCGTGCGCAGCGTCCCGAACAGCTCGTCCACCTCCTGCGGCGCGAGCACGGCGGTCGGTTCGTCCATGATCAGGACGCGCGCCCCGCGATAGAGCATCTTCAAGATCTCGACGCGCTGCTGCTCGCCGACCGAGAGCTGCCAGACCTTGGCTCGCGGATCGACCCGCATGCCGAAGGTGGCCGCCAGGCCGGCGATCTCCTCGTCGTACTGCTGGAGCCGGAGCCGGAATCGAGGTCGATCGAGGCCGAGCAGCACGTTCTCCGTCACCGTCTGAGACGGGACCAGGGTGAAGTGCTGGTGGACCATCCCCAGGCCGGCGGCGATGGCGTCGCGCGGCGAGCCGAAGGCGGCGGGCTGGCCATCGATCCAGATCTGGCCCTCGTCGGGTCGATACAGGCCGGCCAGGATGTTCATGAGCGTGGACTTGCCGGCGCCGTTCTCGCCCAGGAGGGCGTGGACCTCTCCCACACGCAGGTCGAAGGCCACGCCGTCGTTGGCCACGATGCCAGG
>JBEVDC010000104.1:0-4213 GCA_040514195.1 Candidatus Limnocylindrales bacterium
TCGTGGAGCTCGTCGGCCGGGGCTTCGACGATGAGGATGAACGCACCGACGACCGACCGAGCAGCACCCCGAGTAGCCCGTCGGAGGCCCAGGACGAGATCACCCATGCCGCCCGGGAGGGCGAGCCTGTCGAAGTGGAGGCGATGCGATGAGCGCCCTCGCGCCGACAACGCCCCGCACGCCGCAGGCCGATGCGGACTGGGACCGGCGTCACGTCCTGCTGACCAACTTGCGTTCGGTCGGCGGTCGTGCTTACCCGCGCGTGTTCGGCACGATGCGCGAGAAGTCCTGGGTCTTCTTCGAGATCGCGCTGCCCTTCCTGACCATGTCGGCCTTCGTCTTCGTCTACCGCGCGATCCAGGCCCCGGAGGAGTACATCGGTTTCGTCGTCCTCGGCGGGGCGCTGGCGGCCTTCTGGCTGAACATCATCTGGATGATGGCGGCCCAGCTCTATTGGGAGAAGGACCAGGGCAACCTGGAGCTCTACTTCGCCTCGCCCGTCGACATGATGAGCGTGCTCCTGGGCATGGCCGTCGGCGGCCTGTACATGAGCGCAACTCGGGCGGCCGTCATCCTCATCGTCGGCACCATCGTCTACGGCGTGACCTTCTCGGTCGATCAGTGGGGCCTGCTCCTGCTGGTCTTCTTCCTGACCCTGACCGCCCTGTATGGCTTGGGCATGATGCTCGCGAGCCTCTTCGTGCTCTGGGGCCGTGAGGCGTGGCACCTGACGCAGCTCCTCCAGGAGCCCGTCTACTTCGTCTCTGGCCTCAACTTCCCGGTCGGCAGGCTCGGCTTCATCGGTGCCCTGGCCATCGCCATCATCCCGCTTGCGGTCGGCCTCGACGCCATGCGCCAGCTCGCCTTCGCGAGCACCATCGGCCCGACAGGCACACCGTCACCAGAGGTCGAGGCGCTCAGCCTGGTGGCCATGACCGTCGTTGTCCTCTGGCTCGCCCGGACGATGCTGCGCATCCTCGAGCGGCTGGCGCGCGAGCAGGGCCGCCTCTCGGCTCGCTGGCGTTGACGCCACCGATGACCACCCGGACGCATGGACGATGACGACGGCTGCCCCAACGCAGGCCGCCCCGCTCGACTTCGATCGCCGCCGCGCCGACGGCCGCGGCGTCGCCGACACTGCGCGCGCCTTCAGCACGGCAGCCAAGCTCGGCTGGCAGATGGAGGCCAACTGGACCGACCCGCTGCTCTTCTTCATCTACTCGGTCGCCAAGCCCATCGCCAGCGCGCTCATCCTGGTCTTCATGCTCCTGGTCATCGCCGGCCCCGGCGCCAGCGAGGCACGCGCCTTCGTCATCGTGGGCAGCGCCCTGTGGGCCTTCGTGATGAGCGGCATGGCCGGCCTCGCCTGGTCCGTGCTCGACGACCGTGAGCGATATCGGATGCTGAAGTACATCTACGTCAGCCCCAGCGACTTCAAGGTCGTGCTCATGGGAAGGGGCGTGGCGCGCATCGCGATCGGTGCCATGGGCGCCCTCATCGTGCTTGCCTTCGGGGTCATCTTCCTCAGCGTCCCCTTCGCCTTCGGGAGCGTGGACTGGCCCCTGCTGGCCATCGACCTCGTGATCGGGCTGACCGCCATCGTGGCCATCGGCATCTTGATGGCCGCCATCTGCCTCCAGACGCGCCAGGAGTCGTGGTCCTATCCGGAGGCGGTAGCAGGCGCGATGTTCCTGGTCGTGGCCGCCGTCTTTCCGCTCTCCGTCCTGCCTCTGCCTGTCCAGGCCATCGGGCTGCTGATGCCGCTGACCTGGTGGCTCGAGGGCGTCCGACAGGCGGCATTCCCGGGCAGCCCGACCGGCATCGGCGGGGAAGGATCCCTGTGGATCAGCCTGACGGGCACCGACGCCCCGGACCCCACGACCATCGTGGTCGTGTTGCTGGCCACGACGCTCGTCGTTACACTCGTGGCCTGGGTCGTCTTCCGCTGGAGTGAGGCGCGGGCCAAGGATCGTGGCCTGATCGACCAGACGACCGGCTCCTGAGGGAGGCCGCATGCGCATCTACGAGGGCAGTCCGCGACAGGACTTCGAAGAGGTCCTGCGTTCGATCGGCTCGTTCCTCGACCAGCGCGGCATGCGCGAGATCCTGTTCGTCGAGGTGCCCGACGGCTTCGTCGTG
This sequence comes from Candidatus Limnocylindrales bacterium, assembly GCA_040514195.1. GTDB lineage: Bacteria > Chloroflexota > Limnocylindria > Limnocylindrales > CSP1-4 > CSP1-4. Next base: position 2,140 of record JBEVDC010000104.1, read on the forward strand.
CAGGGCCTGGCCCCCGTCGCGGACGGTGCAGGCGGCTGGTCGGACCAGATCGGCACCATCCACAAGCAGACGCTGACCTTCTTCGACGACGACATCGCACGCTTCATGGACGAAGCCGCCGCCAGGCGCAAGGCCGGCCTGCCTATGCCTGACTTCGCTGCGGCCGGCACCTACGAGAAGGCACTCCGCGTCATCGGACGCTGGATCGATGAGCAAAAGCCGCGTGACGTCTTTTTCTTCGAGCAGGACGGCGCTTTCGTCCTCCGCCTCCTGACATCTGGCCAGACTGGTACCCAACACATGCTGGCCGAGTTCACGCACGACGACATCGACCGCATGGTGGCGGAAGGGCCGTCCCTGCGCATGAAGACCGAGCCATCGGCAGCGTCATCTTGACGTCCAGCTCGACATGAACATGCCGGACGGCGTCGGTCGACCCGGCCGCCGGTAGACGCAATGGAGGTACGAACCATGAAGGGTCTCAAGATCGTGGCAGCCGCCCTGGGGATCACGCTGGCCACACTCGTCGTATTGCCGCTCCTGGTGCTGACTGGCCTGTTCGTCTGGCTGAAGCTGACCGAAGAGGCGGACGAGGAGGCGCTCGAGCTGGAGGCGGAGGCCGTCTGAGCCACTCCGATCCTCCGCGGCCGACGGGTTCGGCCGCCCTGGGTCCGGCCGCCGCCGGATCCGCCGCCGCTCGGGACCGTCGCCTCGCCGAGGCGGCGGTCCTTGGTGTCATCGTCTTCTGGGGCTTCAACTTCGTGGCCATGAAGTACCTGGTCGGCATCCTGCCGCCGGTCTCCATCTCGTTCTTTCGGTTTGCCATCCCCATCGGCTTCCTGCTCGTGGCGACGCGCTGGCGTGAGGGCAGCCTGCTCATGCCCCGACGGGACCTGACCGTCATCCTGCTCCTTGGCGCGCTCGGGTTCGGGCTCTACCAGGTTCTCTGGATCACCGGCCTTCGCTCGACGGGCGCCGGGGAGTCAGCGCTCATCGTGGCCGCCACGCCGGTGCTCACCGCGCTCATCGCATCCGCTGCCGGGACCGACACGCTGACCCGGGAAAAGGTCGCCGGGATCGCCGTCTCGATGCTCGGCGTCGCTGTCGTGGTTGCCTCCGGGCACAGGCTCGCCTTTGACACCGGCCTGGTCGGACCGGCGCTCACCCTGCTCGCCTCTGCGGCCTGGGCAACGTACGTCGGCCTGGGTGCGACCCTGCTGCGGAGGCACTCGCCGCTCAAGACCACGTCGTGGGCGATCGTGGGTGGCATGTGCGTGATGGCGCCTTTCGGGCTGATCCCCCTCATCGGCTTCGACCTCGCGGCCGTGCCGCCAGGCGCCTGGGCGCTGCTCCTCTTCTCAGCTGTCGTCTCGGTCGCGGTGGCCAACGTGGTCACGCTGCACGGCGTGCGTGTCCTGGGTCCCACGCGCACGACGAGCTACCAGTTCCTGACTCCCTTCGTGACGCTGGTGCTGGCGGCCATCCTGCTTGCCGAGCCGATCCTGCCCGGCCAGGTCGTTGGCGGCGTGGTCATCGGCCTCGGCATCGTCATCGCGCGGGGCGATGCCCGACGCCTGACTGTTCGAGTGCTCGAACGCGACCCAGGCGCGGGCGCGCGACCGTGACCGTGCTCGGCGATTCACCGTGCTCGTCGTTTCCACATTCGCCCCGAGACTCGCCAGATACCACTCCACGTGGTAGTAACCACGATCGCGGGTGGGTATCGACTCACCTTCTTCGGGTATCGACTTACCTTCTTCGATGTCGTGCGCGCACACACTCACCGGGGATCCTTCCGTGGTGCGCCTGTGGCTATGCGACGCCGCGCGCCGTGTCTTGCACCACCCTGGGTGGTATATGCCAGGACGCGGGCTTGAAACGATGACGCGCGCCACCACGCCGCCAGTCCACTCGCCCAGTGGCGTGCCGGTCAGCTTCCTTGTCGACTACGACGGCACGATCTCGAGCGTGGACGTCGGTGACGAGCTGATGGCTCGTTTCGTCGCCGACCGAGCCACGGTGGCAGCGAAGGACGCCGACTACGATGCCGGCCGGGTCGGTTCCCGCGAGCTGA
>JBEVDC010000180.1:0-10280 GCA_040514195.1 Candidatus Limnocylindrales bacterium
AAATACCAGTCACTCGACTCGTTGAGGGGGACCGGCGTTCCCGAGCGCGATGGACAGCTCCATCGCCCCTGAAGCCGGGATCACATCCAGTCCCGAACCCGGTGGTCGACGCCTCGGGTGCGCATCCGGCCCGAGATCGACGGCGTGTCCAGAAGGTAGACCCGGATGACCCTCGCGGCAATGGGGCGGGAGTACGGGCCGCCGACGAACGATGGTCGATGGCGTTTGGGCACCGCCCGGTCAGCGGTCACGCATCGCGGCGATCGCCGCGTCGAGCCGTGCCTGCTCGACGTCCGAGCCGATGACCACGTTGATGGTGTCCTTCGTGGCGCCTGGCCAGAGGTAGACCGTCTGCGGATCGTCTCGCATGGCGGCGTCGATGCGCACGGCGGGGCGCCCGACGACCTCGATGGCCTGGGCATGGACCTGGTTGACGGAGCGGGCGTCATCGGCCCCGCGGGCGAACGAGTCGGCCATGGCGTCCAGCGTCAGGCCCGGCGCGCGATAGACGATCACGGCCAGGCCGGATGCGTTGTCGCCTGGCCATGTGGCCCCCGCGAACCGGACCTCCTCGAAGCCGCCCTCGGCCAGCAGGCCGAGCGCTTGCGCCGAGCAGTAGCGTCCGCTGTCGCGCTTGCTCGGCGCCACGCCCTCGATGGCCGCTGGCAGCAGGGCCTCGAGCTCGGGATCGAATCCCGGCGCCCGCTGCTCGTCGGCGCCGGCGCAGGGTGCAGCCGCGTCGGGTGTCGGGGTCGGGCCGAGGACGCTGCAGCCGCCTCCGATGACCGCGACCAGGGTGAGCCATGCGGCCAGGGCAAGCGGCGCCGCCAGGATCGAGCGTCGGGCCGGGCTTCGGGGCGTCATGCACGAGGAAGCGTAGGGCGGCGACAGCGGACCTGCTGGCGGGCGGTCGGATGGTATCGTCGCCCCATGGACGACGCCTGGGCCGAGCGCGAACGAGCCTGGCGCGCAGCGGCCGATGGCCGTGCCTCGGAAGTGCGACGGACGCGATTCTCGACCATCAGCGACACCGAGATCGAGGCCCTCTACGGCCCGTCAGCCTGGGCCGGTGGGCGTGCCGGCGGGTCGGGGCCGACGGCCGTCGACCACGTCGGGCACCCGTTGGCTAGCGGGCGGTGGGACGCCTTCGAGCCGGCTCGCGACATCGGCCTGCCCGGGTCGCCGCCATTCACGCGCGGGATCCACGAGCTCGGTTACCGCTCGCGTCTCTGGACCATGCGCATGTTCGCCGGCTTCGGCGCCGCCGAGGACACCAACGCCCGGTTCCGCCAGCTGCTCGCCGCCGGCCAGACGGGGCTCTCGGTCGCTTACGACATGCCGACCCTCTACGGCTACGACACCGACGATCCGGAGGCCGAAGGCGAGTTCGGGACCTGTGGCGTGGCGGTCTCCTCGCTGGCCGATATGGAGGTCATGCTCGACGGCCTGCCGCTCGATCGCATCAGCACGTCGATGACCATCAACTCGCCGGCTGCGCCGATCTGGGCGATGTACATCGCGGCCGCCGAGCGGCGCGGCTTCCCGAGGGCCGTCCTCGAGGGCACCATCCAGAACGACATCCTCAAGGAGTTCGTGGCCCAGAAGGAATTCCTCTTTCCGCCCCAGCCGTCGATGCGCCTGGTGACGGATACGATCGAATTCGGCACTCGTGAGCTGCCTCGATGGAACACGATCTCGATCAGCGGCTACCACATCCGCGAGGCTGGCTCGACGGCCGTCCAAGAGCTGGCCTTCACCATCGCCGACGGGATGGCCTACGTCGAGGATGCGCTCCGGCGCGGCCTGCGCGTAGACGACTTCGCACCTCGGCTGTCGTTCTTCTTCAACTCGCACAGCGACTTCTTCGAGGAGATCGCCAAGTTCCGGGCCGCCCGCCGCATCTGGTACAAGCTGATGAGCGAACGCTATCGAGCCGAGAACGAGCGCTCGACCTGGCTCCGCTTCCATACCCAGACCGCCGGCGTCTCGCTGACCGCTCAGCAGCCGCTCAACAACCTGACGCGCGTCGCCATCCAGGCTCTGGCTGCGGTCCTCGGCGGCACGCAGTCGCTCCATACCGACGCCTACGACGAGGCGTGGGCGGTACCCTCGGCCGAGGCCGCCATGCTCGCCCTCCGTCAGCAGCAGATCATCGCGGCCGAGACGGGGGTGGCCGCGACCGTCGATCCACTCGGCGGGTCATGGTTCGTCGAGTCGCTGACCAACGAGACCGAGCGCGCGGTATGGCGCTATCTCGACGAGATCGACCGGTTGGGCGGCATGGTGGCGGCCATCGCCGCCGGCTACCCGCAGCGCGAGATCGCCGATGCCGCCTACCGATACCAGCGCGAATTCGATGCCGGGGAGCGCGAGGTGGTCGGCGTCAACGTCAACGCAGATCCGGATGAGGTCCTCGAGATCCCGCTCCTGCAGGTCAGCGAGGCGTCGCTGCGTGCCCATCTGGGACGTTTGGAGGGGGTGCGCCGAGAGCGAGACGGCGAGGCCGTGGCGGCGGCGCTGGCACGCCTCGAGGCCCTGGCCTCGCGGCCTGGCTCGACCGAGACGAACCTGATGCCCGCGCTCATCGACTGCGCTCGTGCCTATGCCACATTGGGGGAGATGTGCGGCGTCTTTCGCGGCGTCTTCGGCGAGTACCGCGAACAGGTCGCCGTCTAGGAGGGTCCATGTACGCGTCGGCCATGGAGTTCCTGGAGGAGGAGCACGACGCATGGGCGCCCTTCGAGGCGCTCATCGACCTGACGGACGAGGACCTCGATCGCGCTCGGGCTGGCGACGATGCCACCCACGGCTGGTCGGCTCGCGACCTTCTGGGGCACCTGGTGGCCTGGCAGGAGCACGCCCTCGCGGTCGCTCGTGAGCTGGCCGTCGGTACCTCATCGCCGGCGAAGGAGCGCGCGGACGCCGAGTGGGAGCTCCGAGGCGACGCCATCAACGCCGAGCTCACCGCAGCGTGGCGCGCCCTGGACCTCGGCGAGGTCCGTCGCCGCGCGAGGTCAGTCCCCGGCGAGCTGCGCGGCACCCTGACTGTCGTTCCCGAAACGCGCTGGGTCAAGGACGCGGACATGCTGACGTTCTTCAACGAGGAGACGATCGAGCACTACCAGCGTCATCGCGACGAGCTAGCCGCCATCATGTCCGACCGCGACTGATCTCAGCGTGGGCTCATGACGGACGAGACGATCGATCTCGATGCCTTGGTCGCCGCGGCAGCCACCGGCCACGGCGTGGCAGTCGTGCCCACCGATGGTGCCGTGACGTATCAGGTCGGCGAGATCGTCGTCGTGCTGGTCGAAGGTGGAACAGCCGAGTTCCGACTGCGGGCCGACATCGCGGCTGCGGCCGCGCGGACGCCCGACGCCGGTCCGTCGCCCAGGGGCCCCGAGTGGGTCGCGTTCTCGCCGAAGGCCTTCGACCGCTTCACGCGCGACCGGATCGATGCGTGGTTCGAGTTCGCAGTGCGGCAGGTTTGGGAGGCTTAGTGCCACCATAGAACGAAGCACAAGTCGAATCGGGTCAGTGAGCGGCAGATCGCAGCCCCTGTGACGGTGGCACGGGAATCGTCAGGGCCCCGGACCGTTGCCGGTCGGGGCCCTGACGGGAGGAGGAGGAGCGGAGGATCAGCCCACTCGGCCGGTAGACGCGAGCCTCACTCGGCGGTCGTGGGAGCGGGCGTCTCGATGGTGGGAGCGGATGCCTTGAGCAGCTCGCTCAGCCCGAAGACCTGCTCGTAGCTCTCCATCGGCCGAAAGCCGGCCACGCCCTGGGGCTGCGCGCCGGGCTTGAAGTAGGCGATGGTCGGGATGGAGAGGATGTTGAAGGCCTGCGAGAGTGCCGGGTTGGCATCGACATCCACCTTGACGACATCGAGGCGCCCTTCGTACTTCTCGGCCAGCTTCTCGAGTTCGGGCGCGACGAGCTTGCAGGGCCCGCACCAGGCAGCCCAGAAGTCGACGACGACCGGCTTGTCACTCTCGATGACGACTTGCTGGAACGTCTCGTCGGTGGCGACCTTGATGGCCATCGGGATCCCTTTCTTCCGGCCTGTCAGCCGGCGATGGAACGGATGAGGGTGTAGGCCTCGAGGACCCGTGGATCCGCGAGGCGGTAGTAGACAGTCGTGCCGTCACGTCGGGATGCCACCAACCCGGCACTGCGCAGCACCGCGAGGTGCTGGCTCATGTTCGGGACCTGGCAACCGACGTCACGCGACAACTCGCTCACCGAGCGTTCCCCGGCGGCGAGCGTCTCGAGGACGCACAGTCGCTTGGGGTCGGCAAGCGCTCGACCGACGGCGGCGAACCGCTCGCGTTCGAGGTCGCTAGAGATGACGGCGGGCATCACGCCGACCATCATGTCATAAGTTGCGCAAATACGCAAGTACCGTCGTTGCGCGAATCTCACCGAGGCCACCTGGGCGCCATTCGAAGGTCGCCGTGGGCACCCGAGCCAAGGCCGGTGTCAGCGCCACCTGGCCGGCTGCGATACTCCCTCCATGACCGAGCGCACCGTCTCGCTCGAGGCGATCCGTGAGGCGCAGGCGACCCTTCACGGCAAGGTCCACCGCACGCCGCTGCTGTCGTCGCGCACGGCCGCAGCGGTCGCCGGTCAATGGGCCGGCGTGCGCCTCGGGTCGGGCCCACGGGCGGACCGGATCCCCCGGTGCTTCGTCAAGGCAGAGCACCTCCAGGTGACCGGCTCCTTCAAGGTCCGAGGCGCGACCAACCGGGCGGCTCGGCTGAGCGACGCCGAGCGGCAGAAGGGCATCATCACCGCGTCGAACGGCAATCACGGCCAGGCCGTGGCGTTCGCTGGAGCGGCGGTCGGTGTGCCGGTCACCGTGGTCATGCCAGAAGTGGCGACCGAGGCCAAGATCGCGGCCACGACCGCGTATGGGGCGCACGTCGTCCTCTTCGGGCAGCACTTCGGGGAGGCCCTGGCGCACGCCATGACGCTGCGCGACGAGCGTGGCTTGACGATGATCCACCCGTACGACGACCCCGACGTCATCGCCGGGCAGGGCACGGTCGGGCTGGAGATCCTCGATGACCTGCCAGAGGTCGACGTGGTCGTCGTCGGGGCCGGCGGCGGCGGGCTCGTCGGCGGCATCGCGAGCGCGGTCAAGGCGATCCGTCCGGCCTGCCGCATCTACGCTGTCGAGCCCGAGGGGAGCGATGCGCTGCGCCGGGGCGTGGAGGCCGGTCACCCGGTGCCCATCACTCCACAGACGATGGCCGACGGCCTCGGGGCGGCCGCGGCAGGTGAGTGGACGCTGCCGATCGCGGCTCGGGTGGTGGACGCCTTCGTCGTCATCAGCGAGGCGACCATCGCGGGTGGCGTCGTCTTCGGCCTGGAGCGCATGAAGCAGCTGCTCGAGCCGGCAGGCGCTGCCGCTCTGGCGGCTGTGCTAGCTGGCCAGATCCCCATCCGCGACGGTGAGACGGTCGCCTGCGTCGCCTCGGGCGGCAACGTCGATCTCCATCGACTGCCGCACATTCTGGCAATCTCGGGATCGGCAGGCTGACGCGCCGCATCGGGCACGTCACGGATCGCCGATGCGGACCGGGATGGGCGGCGTGGACGGGAGGGATGGTGACGGACGGCCCAGCGCCGCGGGCAAACGTCGCACGCCGGCGGCGATGTCGGGGGAGGAGTCCGCGGCACCTGTCTTGCCGGCGCCCGGACCGCCCGTCGAGGTGCAGGCTGTGCGCTGGTGGGGGCGGCGTCGAGCCGTACCTTTCGGCGCTCAGTCGAGGCCGAAATCCTGGAGCGTTCGGTCACCGAAGCCGACGTGGTGAGCCAGCTCGTGAAGGACCGTGATGCGGATCTCCTCTTCGAGGTCGTGGCGGTCTGGGAAGTCCGCCTCGAGCGGGCCGCGGAAGATGGTGATCTTGTTGGGGTATGGCACCCAGTCCGCGCCGTACTCGACGATGGGCGTCCCCTCGTACAGGCCGTAGAGCGTCTCGTCGGGGGCGAGCTCCTCCTCGAGCCGCTGCTGGCGCGACGGCTCCTGCTCGATGACGACGGCGACGGTTTCCAGCAGCCTGCGGGCGTCCGCGGGCAGCATATCGAGGGCCCGCTGGACGCTCATTTCGAACGGGTCCGGCAGCGATGCCCTGCGGTCAGGGCTGCCGCGGGCCTGGCTGCCCCGGCGACGGACGGGCACGACGACCTCGCGACTGTGCGCCATCACCCGACGACGATCTCGCACGTGGCCGGCGCCTGCCTATCCTAGACGCGATGCCCCCGACGGAACCCCTCGCGCAGCCGCCACGTGCCACCGATGGGTCCGATCCGAACTCGATGGTGGTGACCATGGACACGGGCGTCAGGATCCACGTCCTCGAATGGGCTCCACCGACCTCGATGCCCGTCCCGACCGTCGTCGTCGTCCACGGACTGCTGGCGACCGCCTGGACCTGGGCGCCGGTCGCCCGACGACTGGCCGGTCGCGCGCGCGTGCTGGCGCCGGACCTGCGTGGGCACGGGCTGTCGGAGTCGCCCCGCGGCGGCTATGACCTCGACTCCCTGGCCTTCGATGTGCTGACGGTCCTGACCGCCAACGGGTTGGGCCCCGACGTCGGCGGGCCACCGGTGGTCGTCGTCGGCCACGGCTTCGGGGCCCAGGTGGCGGCCTGGGCCGCCCACCTCAGACCGGCGGCCGTGACGGGGCTCGTCCTCGTCGACGGCGGCTGGGAGGAGCTCGAGGCGGCGCTGCGCGTGGACGCCGCCGAGTTCCAGCGCGGGCTCGACGAGCCGCCCGAGGTGCTCGCTTCGATGGACGCCTATCTAGCCGATCGGCGGGATTGGGACCCAGCCAGTTGGGACGCTGACCAGGAGCGGGCAGCGCGCTCGGCGGTCGACGAGAAGTACGCGGGCCGCGTCGTGCCCATGGTCCGGCGCCACGCGTTGAACGGCTGCGTCGCCTCGATGTTCGCCTACCGCCCGCTGCCGACCCTCGGTGACCTCGACCGGCCGCTGACGGTCCTTGTGGCCGAGCCCGGGGGCACCGACGATGAGGACCTCCGCGAGCGACGACTGGCACTCGACGATCTACTCGCGGCCCGCGCCGCGGCCGGCACGCCGCACACGCGAGTGGTCCGTTTCGCAGGTTCGGCGCACAATCTCATGCGATATCGACCGGACGAGGTCAGTGCCGAGGTGCTCGGCGTGCTCGCCGCGCGACAGGAGGCCCGATGAGCTTCTCCCCCGATCAGAGCGGCAAGGTCGATGTCCCCGGCGCGACCCTCTTCTGGGAGTCGACCGGCCGCGGGCATGCGCTGGTCTTGGTCCATGCCGGCATCTGCGACCAGTCGATGTGGGACGACGACGTGCCGAGCTTCGCCGGCGGCCACCAGGTCATCACCTATGACACCCGGGGCTACGGCGCGACGCGTTCCACCGACGTGGCCTTTTCGAACCGGGCCGACCTGATCGCGGTCCTGGACCACCTGGGGATCGAGCACGCCACGTTGCTCGGCTGCTCCAGGGGCGGCTCGATCGTCCTCGACACGACCCTCGAGTATCCCGACCGCGTCTCGGCGCTGATCTGGGTCAACGGCGGCCTGGGCGGCATGGAGCACGAGTCGACGCCCGAGGAGATGGCGCTCTTCGAGACGGAGGATCCGATGGTCGAGGCCAAGGATTGGACCGGTCTCGCCGACCTCGACGTGCGCATCTGGGTCGACGGCGTCGGGCAGTCCGCCGACCGGGTACCGGCGCGGATCCGCGAGCGCGTGCGCGCGATGAGCCTCGCCAACTACATCGCGGAGCACCCTTTTGGCGACCCCATCGTGCTCGACCCCCCGGCGGCAGGCCGGCTGGGCGAGATCGCGGTCCCGACGCTGATCATCGAGGGAGAGCTGGATCCCTCGGACACGCACGCCGCCGCCGAAGCCTTGGCCAACGGCATTGCTGGTGCGCGTCGCGTGATGATGAAGGGCGTTGCGCACCTGCCCAACCTCGAGCGACCGGACGACTTTCGGCGCATCGTGCGCGACTTCCTGACGTCGATCGGCGCCTGATGCGACGCTGGCCATGAGCGGGGCAGGCGGCGACGCTCTGGCGGGAAGCGACGCCCGCCCGATCCTCGTCATCGGGCTCGACGGTGCCGAGCCGACGCTCGTCTTCGACCGCTGGCGCGACGATCTGCCGACGCTCGACCGGCTCATGCATGCCGGCGTGCACGCGCGCCTCGAGAGCACGATCCCGGCCATCACCGTGCCTGCCTGGGCGTCGATGATGACCGGCCTCGATCCCGGCCAGCTCGGCCTGTACGGCTTCCGAAATCGTGCCGATCGCTCATACGACAACCTCGTCATCGCCAACGCCAGGTCGGTCACCAAGCCGAGGGTCTGGGATCGCGTCAGCGCGGCCGGCGGCACGGTCGGCCTCGTGAGCGTGCCGCAGACCTACCCGATCCGTCCCATCAACGGTGACGTGGTCAGTTGCTTCCTGACCCCGAGCGCTGCCAGCGAATACGCGCACCCGCCCTCGCTCAAGGCGGAGATCGAGAGTTGGATCGAGGGCGAGTACCTGGTCGACGTGCCCGACTTTCGGTCCGAGGACAAGGCCCGCATCCTGCGCGATATCTACCGCATGTCCGAGCAGCACTACGAGATCTGCCGCCGCCTGCTCTCGCGGAGGCGCTACGCCTACTTCATGACCGTGGACATGGGCATCGACCGCATCCAGCACGCACTCTGGAAGTGCATGGATCCGGCGCACCCGAAGCACGAACCCGGCAACCCGTTCGAGCAAGCCATCCACGACTACTACGTGCACGTGGACGCTCGCATCGCCGAGCTGCTCGAGCTCGTCCCGGACGAGACCCTCGTGCTCGTCGTCTCCGATCACGGAGCACAGGCGATGTTGGGCGGCATCTGCGTCAACGAGTGGCTCGTCGATGCGGGCTACCTCGCGCTCCGATCGCGCCCGGTCGTCCGGACGGCGATGGAGGCGGCCGGCGTGGCCTGGGGCGCGACCAGGGCGTGGGGCGAAGGCGGCTACTACGGCCGCGTGACGCTCAACGTCGCCGGCCGCGAGCCATCCGGTGTCGTCCCGCCGGAGCGCTACGAAGCCGAGTTGACCGACCTGGCAGCGCGGCTGGAGGCGATCCCAGACCCGGCTGGCCGCCCGCTCGGCTCGGCCGTCTACCGCCCGGAGGCGATCTACCGGGAAGTCCGCAACGTGGCGCCCGACCTGCTCGTCTATTTCGGCCCCCTGACCTGGCGCTCCGTCGGCAGCGTCGGCATGGGCGCGGTCTGGACCTTCGAGAACGACCTGGCGCCGGACGACGCGAATCACTCGCCTTTCGGCATCTTGATCGTCCACGATCCGCATCGCCCAGGAAGCGGAAGGCGCATCGCCGACCAGCGCATCTATGACATCGCGCCCACCCTCCTCGGTTGGCTCGGCCTGCCCCAGCCGAGCGGCCTTCGAGGTCGGCCCATGGAGCTCCTGGGGTGACGGTCGGGTTCACGGTCTGGTTCACCGGGCTGTCGGGCAGTGGCAAGTCGACCATCGCCACCCTCCTGGCGACGGCACTGCGGGCCAGAGGCCTGCCTGTCGTCGTCCTCGACGGCGACGAGGTCCGCGCCGGTCTGAGCTCAGATCTCGGCTTCAGCCGAGCCGATCGAGACACGCAGGTTCGACGGGTCGGCTGGATCTGCGAGCTCTTGACCCGCAGCGGCGTGGTCGCTGTGGCCGCCCTCGTTTCTCCCTACGAGGCGACGAGGTCGGAAGTCCGCGCCGCCGTCGGTCGATTCGTCTTGGTCCATGTCGAAGCCCCGTTGACCACGCTCGCCGCCCGCGACACCAAGGGCCTCTATCGCGATGCTGCGGCCGGCCGGGTGACAGATCTGAGCGGCGTCGGGGACCCATACGAACCGCCCGTCGATGCCGATGTGCGCTGCGTCAGCGACGGGGACCAGACACCCGAGGCCTGTGTTGCCCGCATCTTCGAGCGGCTGATCGAAGTCGGCCTGTTGCCACCAGGAGTCGCGACCAAGCCGGCCCCTGCGAGTGGGGTGGGACCGACGTCTGCCGACGAGGATGGCGTCCTGGAGCGCCTGGCGGACCTCGGTCACATCGACTGACCAGTCAGAGAAGGGCGCGCTCCCGGCCGAACCGGCTGTTGGTCGGTTCAGCTCTCGAGAACGCGCCGCGCAGCCCGCCGTACGGGCTTCACGACCTTCCTGGTCAAGCCCATCGCGGGATTCGCCGGATGGCGCAGATAGCGACGGCCCACATATCGCCCGACA
>JBEVDC010000186.1:0-2876 GCA_040514195.1 Candidatus Limnocylindrales bacterium
ACCGGGCAACGAGCGCTCCGTGGCCCATCGATGCGAAGACCCTCTCGCCATCGATCCGGCCGTCCGCGACCAACGCCACGTCGCGCCTGAGCTGAGCATCGCCGAGCTCGCCGGTGTGATGCTCATAGATCGACGCGATGCGACAGCCGCCCGCTGTCCCCGGGAGCGGCGCGAGCCGCATGGCCAGCGTGTGGAAGTTGCCGACGTTGACGGCCACGACTTCGCGGCCTCGTCGCAGCGCTGCGCGTGGACCGGGATCCTCCAACGCTCCGAGGACGGCGGCTGGGCCGGTGTCCATCGCTAGGATGGTGGTCGTGGCGCCACCCAGCCAGGCACGCGCGTCGCTCACCGCGGCCCGTAGGCGCGTGAAGACTGCGGGGACGGCGCGTTCGTCGTAAGCGAAGGCGGCAGGTCCCGCGTCGGGCTCCGCCGCCAAGCGCTCGGCGAGTCGCTCGAAGCGGAAGCGCCGGTCGGAGACGCCGGGCGGTGCGGCGCCATGGTCGAAGACGGCCAGGGCGAGGGCATCGATGGCTCGAAGGTCGATGCCGTATCGGCCAAAGGCGCCCGCCACGTCGTCCAGTGTGATGTCGCGCAGGTGCAGCGCGCAGGTTCCGCTCGCCCTGGCCAGATCGGCCGCCTCGTCGTCGCCGACCACGTGCACGCCGAGGCCGCGAACTCCATCGAGGTCGTCGTCGAGCGTCCGAGCCGCCTGGGGTGTGGCCGCCACTGGCAGGCCGGCCAGTGCGTGGTCACGGATGGCCCATGCGGACGGCCCGCCACCCATCGTCGACCCGGTCAGGACCAGCGGCCTACGTCCCGCCGTCGCCTCACGCACGCGGTCAGCGATGAGCACGGTCGGCGAGGGGAGGACGAGGCGATAGGCGTTCTCGATCTCCCGGTCGGCGTCGAAGAGCAGGATGTCCTGCGTGCCGGTGCCGACGTCGATGCACAGCGCGCGCACGGCGAGAGCCGTCAGGCGAGGTCGATGAGCGGTCGACGGCCGCCGAAGCCGGCCTCGAGCTCGTGCCAGTACCCGACGCGCTCCTCACCGGAGCGCCAGCACAGGCAGATCTGCCGTCCGTTGACAAGGGCCGGAAAGTCGACCAGCCCGGTCTCGATGTCTCGCAGGGTGATATCCCAGGCGACGAGCTGGCTGACGTAGCGCTCCATGCGATGGACCAGGGTCCGGATGCGGTCCTCGCGCGCCTTCAGCTCCTCGGCGTGGCCGGCGTTGCCGTTCGTGGTCCGGAAGCGGAGCAGTTCATCGCTCGCGGCGGCGACCTCGGCCCGATCGGCACGCAACTTCTCGAGGAGCGGGGCCAGGTCGCGCAGCCTGGCGTCAGCCTGATCGATGCTGTAGAAGCGGGTCACCGAGCGATTCTCGCACGGCAGCGCTCGGGCCCCTCGATACGCCGGCGGGCGCCCCTGGCAACGGTTCCTTCCGGCACGCGACGCCCTGCTAGCATGCTGACCATGCGGATGGCGGAGCGGATGCGCGACCTCGGGACGGAGACCGCCTTCGAGGCCGCAGCGCGCGCCAAGGCGCTCGAGGCGACCGGCGTCGACGTCATCCACCTCGAGATCGGCGAGCCCGACTTCGACACGCCCGTCAACGTCCGCGAGGCGGCCAAACGGGCACTCGATGCAGGCTGGACCCACTACGGGCCGGCGCTCGGGCTGCCCGCTCTGCGCGAGGCCATCGCAGCCGACCTGAACGCCCGCCGCGGGCTGGCGATCGATCCCGCCAACGTCGTCGTCACGCCGGGCGCCAAGCCCATCATGCATTACGCCATCACGGCCCTCGCCGGACCTGGCGACGAGGTCATCTATCCCGATCCGGGCTTCCCGATCTACGAGTCGATGGCCAGCTTCGTCGGTGCGCGGCCGGTCCCCATCGCCCTCAGTGAGGCGCACGGCTTCCGACTCGACGTCGATGAGCTGCGTGCGTTGGTCACCGACCGGACGCGTTTGATCATCTTCAACAGCCCAGCCAACCCGACCGGTGGCGTCCTTTCGCGCGCCGACCTCGAGGCCATCGCGGCCATCGCCATCGAGCGCGACATCCCGGTCCTCGCCGACGAGATCTACGGACGCATCGTCTATGAGGGCGCGCACATCTCGATCGCCTCCTTGCCCGGCATGACCGAGCGAACGATCCTGCTCGACGGTTTCAGCAAGACCTTTGCCATGACCGGCTGGCGGCTCGGCTTCGCGGCCCTGCCGCCGGACCTGGTGCCGGCCTTCAGCCGCCTGATCATCAACTCGGTCTCGTGCACGTCGGCCTTCTCACAGATCGCGGCGGTCGAGGCCCTGACCGGGCCGCAGGAGGCGGTCGAAGCCATGGTCGAGGAGTTCCGGGCCCGCCGATCGCTGATCGTCGACGGCCTCAACGCACTGCCGGGCGTGCGTTGCCTGCTGCCATCGGGTGCCTTCTACGCCTTTCCCAACGTCTCTGGGACTGGCATGACCGGCAGCGAGTTCGCCGACCGGATGCTCTACGAAGCCGGCGTCTCGGTCCTCGGCGGCAGCGCCTTCGGACGGGTCGGGGTGGACCACATCCGCGTCAGCTACGCCAACTCCCAGGCCAACCTGCGACGGGCGCTCGAGCGTATGGCCGACGTCCTCTCCAAGACGCCGGTCGGGTGAACGCGGGCCGGCGCCGCGTCTTCGTCGCGCGCCGCATCCCGGACGAGGGTCTGGGCATGCTCGAGGGCGTGGTCGATGTCGACCTCTGGGAGGAGCACCTGCCGCCGCCGCGCGACGAGCTCCTGAGGCGCGTGCACGGAGCGGATGGGCTGCTCTCGGTGCTGACCGACCGTGTCGACGACGAGCTGCTCGACGCCGCGGGGCCAGGGCTGCGGGTGATCAGCAACTTC
>JBEVDC010000187.1:0-5805 GCA_040514195.1 Candidatus Limnocylindrales bacterium
CTGCGTGGCGATGGCCAGGGTGATGATCGACGAGTCCTCGACCTGGACATCGTTGACGCGTCGGTCGCCGACGATGACCTCGGTCGCGGCCGCCTCGTCGTGTGCGATGAGCGCGTCGATGGCCTTGCGGATCTGGAGCTCGACGATGGAGCCCATGCGCAGGACGCCATCCTTGGCCTCGCGCATCTCGCGGTCGAGCGGCGCGCGAGCGGCGTCCGAGAGCGAAGGCTGCGGCTGTGCGGGCTGGCCGCTGGCCGCGGGGGCCGGGACGGTCCCAGTGGTGGCAGGATCGAGCTCGCTCATCCGAAGCGCCCCGAGACATAGTCGTCGGTCAACTGGTGCTTGGGCTGGGTGAAGATGCGCGCCGTCTCGTCGGCTTCGACGATGTAACCGGCGCGATCCTCGCCCATGGTCATGAAGACCGTCCGGTCGGACGCACGTGCCGCCTGCTGCATGTTGTGGGTCACGATGACGATGGTATAGCGCGACTTCAGCTCACGGATGAGGTCCTCGATCTGCAGCGTTGCCCGGGGATCGAGGGCTGAGCACGGCTCATCCATGAGGATGATCTCGGGCTCTGTGGCGATGGCACGGGCGATGCAGAGCCGCTGTTGCTGGCCGCCCGAGAGAGCCATGCCCGATTCCTTCAGCTTGTCCTTGACCTCGTTCCACAGGGCGGCCCGCTGGAGGCTCGTTTCCACCAGGGCGTCAAGGTCGCCTCTGAAGCCGTTGACCCGAGGCCCGAAGGCGACGTTCTCGTAGATCGAGCGCGGGAACGGGTTCGGCTTCTGGAAGACCATGCCGATCCGACGCCGTACCTCGACCGCATCCACGCCCGGTCCGTAGAGGTCGACGTCGTCGAAGGTGATCCGGCCTTCGACGCGGAAGCCGGGCACCAGGTCGTTCATCCGGTTGATGGTCCGAAGCAACGTCGTCTTGCCGCAGCCTGATGGCCCGATCAGCGCGGTCACGGCGTTCCGGCCGACCACCAGGTCGACATCGCGCACGGCCCGGAAGGAGCCGTAACTAAGGCTCACGCCCTGCATGCCGATGACCACGTCCTCGGGGAGGCTCGGCTCGGCGCCGACAGCCTGTGTCGGCGTGGGGATGGGGGGCAGGATGGGCCGAGCGGTATCCACCGACCCGACGCCGGGAGCGACGGTGTCGTCCGATGTCAGGGGCGGGGAGGTGACGGTCATGGAGGGTTCCTCTACCACTGGATGTGCCTCGAAAGGCGGATACGCAGCACGACTGCGAGGATGTCGAGGATGACCAGCAGGACCAGCAGCACGATGATGGTGGCGGCTGCCAGTCCCTGGAAATCCTCCTGTGGTCGGCTCGCCCAGTCGAAGATCTGGATGGGCAGGACGGTGTAGCCGCCCTCGAGCGGGCTCGGCAGGAAGGTCACGAAGCCGACCGCCCCGACGAGGATGAGCGGCGCGGCTTCTCCGATGGCGCGGGCCACGGCCAGGATGATGCCGGTCAGGATGCCGGCGGCGGCCGATGGCAGGACGGCGCCTCGGACCACCTGCCAGCGCGTCGCGCCGAGCGCGTATGCGGCTTCACGCTGCGTACCGGGTACGGCTCGCATGGCCTCCATCGAGGTGATGATGACGATCGGCAGGATGAGCAGCGCCAGGGTCAGCGCACCGGAGATAAGCGTGTAACCGAGCGACAGGGTGCGCACGAAGATGGCCAGCCCGAAGATGCCGTAGATGATCGAGGGCACGCCCGAGAGATTCGAGATGTTCGCGCGCAGGAGCCGGTTGAGGCGGGTGTCCTTGGCGTACTCCTCGAGGCTGATGGCCGCCGCCAGACCGATCGGGAAGGCCACCACGCACGTGATGGCCACGAGCTGGATGCTCCCGACGAGCGCTGGCAGGATGCCTGCATCGGCCGGTCGTCGTGAGGGCGTGCCGGTGATGAAGTCCGCGTTGAGCCAGGGCACGCCGAGGACGAACACGTCGACCAGCAGGATCAGGATGGCGAGCAAGAGGATGGCCACGGCGAGGATGCACAGGCCGTAGAAGGCCGTGCCCTTGAGCTTGCGGCGCCCGATGTTGGGCACGAAGCGTGGAGCGGCCACGGGCGGGGCGGCAGCGGCCATCAGTAGTGCGTCCGGAATCGGCGCACGATCCGCTCGCTCAGGATGTTGAGGCCGAAGGTGATGGCGAAGAGCGTGGCGCCGACGGCGAACAGTGACTGGAACTGGATCGACGTGGATGGCGTGTCGCCGAGGCTCACGGCTGCGATGAAGACGGTCATCGTCTCCACGCTCTGGCGGGGATCGAGCGTCAGCTGGGGGTTGGTCCCGGCCGCCAGGTAGACCGCCATGGTCTCGCCTGCGGCGCGCGAGACCGCCAGGATGAGCGACGCTGCGATCCCGGAGATGGCGGCGCGAAAGACGACCGAGCGGATGACCTCCCACTTGGTCGCCCCCATGGCATAGGCGCCTTCGCGCAGCGACCGTGGCACGGCCCGCATGGCATCGTCAGAGAGCGACGTGATGAGCGGCGTGATCAGGATGCCGACGACGATCCCAGCCGCCAGGGCGGAGAAGCCGCCGATGCCCGGGATGAGCGGCTTGAGGACCACCGGGGTCAGCCAGTTGATCGCGAAGAAGCCGAGCACGATGGTGGGGATGCCCGCGATCGCCTCGAGGATGGGCTTGACCGTGTTGCGGGTCCGATCCGAGGCGTACTCGGCGAGGAAGACCGCCGCCAGCAGCCCCAGCGGCGCGCCGACGACCATGGCGATGCCCGCAACGACGAAGGTGCCCGCCACGAGGGGCAGGATGCCCCACGCATATGGCGTGATCGAGGCCGACCATTTCGTGCCGGTCAGGAATTCGACGATGCTGACCTGGGTGAAGAAGCCGATGGTCTGGTAGACGAGCACGACGACGATGCCGATGGTCGTCACGACCCCGACCAGGGCGGCTGCCGAGAGGCCGAACTCGATGACCCGTTCGCTCTTCGGCCTTCGGGCGACGAGGTCGGCGGCGGTGGTCGTCATGCGCTCATCCTACGTCGCACGAAGCGGCCCGGATGGGGCCGGGCCGCTTCGAGGGGCAGTGAGGAAGCGGGGGATCCGATCAGTTCCCTGTAGCAGCCGCCAGCGCTGCCAGCGAGGCCTGAAGGTCCGCGTCCGGCATTTCGATGTAGCCGACTTCGGGCGCGAGCGTCGCAACGTTGGCGAGGTAGTACGCGAAGAACGCTGCGACCTCTGGTCGAGCCAACGACTGCTTGGAGGGATAGACGAAGAGTGGGCGTGAGAGCGGTGTGTACGAGCTATCGCGGACGGTGTCCGGCGAAGGCGTGACGCAGCCGCCACCGCCGTCGACGGGCACGACCTTGAGCTTGTTCTGGTTGGCTTCGTAGTAGGCGTAGCCGAAGTAGCCGATGCCGTTGCTGTCACCTGCGACCCCCGCCACGAGCTGGTTGTCATCCTCGGAGAAAGTGCCCGCTTGTGTGCTGGCATCCAGCTCGCCGTTGATCTCCTCGGTGAAGTAGTCGAAGGTGCCCGAGTCGACGCCCGGCTGGTAGGTCTTGATGGCATCTGCTGGCCAGCCGCCGCGAATGTCCGCCCAGGTCGTATCGGCCGTCGCGGTGGGACCGAAGATGGCCTTCAGTTCTGCCACGGTCAGGCAGTCGACCCAGGTGTTCTGCGGGTTGACCACCACGCTGAGTCCGTCGTAGGCGACCTTCAGCTCGACGGGTTCGATGCCCGCCTCGGCGCACAGGGTCGCCTCCGACTTGGCCTCGGGCGTGTCCTCGGTCTTGATCGGACGCGAGGCGTCGTTGGCGTCGGTCTCGCCGGCGCAGAACTTCTTGAAGCCGCCGCCGGTCCCGGACAGTGCGACGGATGGTTTGACGCCCGGATTCGCCTTCCCGAAGTCCTCAGCCACCGCGGCCGTGATGAGGTAGACGGTGCTTGAACCGTCGATGGTCACGCTGCCGGAGAGCGCGCCCGTCGCTCCCCCTGACGGTGCGGTCGTGGCACCGGGCTCGGTGGTGCCGCCGGACGACGGCGATGCGCCACCCGTCCCGCATGATGCGAGGAAGACGACGGTTCCCGCGGCGAGCGCCACGAAACGGGCGCGGCGGGGCAGGACCTGGGTGCGTTGCGTATCGTTCATGGGCCGGAGTCTCGGGCGAGTGCGTCAACGCACCGTTTTCTTGTCATGTCCGGCGTGTTAACGATGGTCCTGGCTCGCGGAGCGTGTGTCTGGTGGGATACTGCCCGTCCCGGATGACATGGATCCGGGTCTGGTGCCCGACCGACAAGGAGCTCCCTGAATGCCCAAGCAGAAGACAGGCGGCGATGCCTCCGCCACGGCGGCGGCCGAATCACCCAGTCCGAAGCCGTCCAAGGCTGAGCGTGCCGCCGCAAAGGCTGAACGTGCTGCCGCCAAGGCCGAGGCCGCGGCGGTCGCGAAGGCGGCAGCCAAGGTCGCCCGGGCCGAGAAGAAGCGGCTCAAGAAAGTCGCCGAGCTCGAAGAGCAGCTGGCGACCGCGAAGGAGCTTCAGGCCGCCGTCAACGCCCTCGTCGCGGCCATCCGCTCCGACCTGGCCGCGGCCCGGCGCCCCGGTGCGTCCACGGGCTCGAAGGCGGCGGGCGCGAAGGCCACCGCGACCAAAGCCAGCGCTGCCAAGGCCCGCTCGACCAGGGCGGCCGCGACCAAGGCCGTCGCGACGCCACGGATGCCGAGCCCGCGCACCGGTGCGACGACCGCGCGACGAGGACCGAGGAAGCCGCCCAGCTGAGCCCGGGCGCGGTCGACGACGCGCCCGTTTCCCCGCCTGTCATCCTTGAGGCATGAGGGCGCCCGAGGTCATCGCCGCCGTCGACATCGGCAGCAACACCGCTCACCTGCTGGTCGCGCTCGTCGACCACCGCACGATCACGTCGTTGGCCGACGAGAGCGCCCTGCTCGGCCTGGGCGGGATCGTCGATCTCGAGGGACGCCTGCCCTTCGCTGCGCGAGGCGCTCTCATCGACGCACTCGAAGGCTTCGCCACCACCGCGCGGCGCTGGCACGCTCACGACTTGCTCCTGCTGGGCACCGAGCCATTCCGGCGCGCCGCGGATGCGGACGAGGTCTCGGACATGGTGCTCGGTCGGATCGGCGAACCGATCATCGTCCTCGATCATGCCGAAGAGGCCGAATTGACACTCCTCGGCGTCACGCGCGGCGCGCCGTTGCAGGCCCCCCTGCTCGTGGTGGACATCGGTGGTGGCTCGACCGAGGCCGTCTTCGAGCGCCCGGGAGAGGCGCCGCGAACGTTCATCATCGGGACCGGCTCGAACCGGCTGACCCAGACCTGCGACCCGGCCGACCCGCCGATGCCCGCCGATCGAGAGCTGCTGGCGATCCGGGCACGCGAGCTGCTCGTCGCGGCGCCGGGACGGAATCCATCTCGCGCTGTCTTCGTCGGCGGCACAGCAACCAACCTGGCTCGCGTCGTGACCGGGGTCCGAGGCGGCGACCCGTCGGCGCCTGAGGCGACCATGACCCGCGTGGGCCTCGACCAGGCCATCCACGAGATCGACCGCGCGCCGTCTGCGGTCATCGCCGAGCGGCACCGGCTGACGCCGATGCGCGCCCGCCTGCTGCCTGCCGGAGCCGCCTTGATGCTGGCGTTCATGGAGCGCTATGAGCTCGAGGTCGTCGAGGTCAGCGAGGCGAGCCTGCGCGAGGGCGCCGTGCTTGCCGTGCGCCGCGCTGGCCCAGCCTGGCGGTCCGAGCTGACGACGCTGACGGCCGGTTGGCCGGATGCGGAAGTCCCTGCCCTGCCGGCCGGC
>JBEVDC010000207.1:0-5056 GCA_040514195.1 Candidatus Limnocylindrales bacterium
CGGCGTCGAGCCCGGCCGACACGTTCGCCAGCGCCGTCCCGCGCGTGTCGTGGAAATGGAAGGCGATCCGCTCCAGCGGGACGCCGGCCTCGACCGCGAGCCCGGTCAGAGCGGCCACCTGGCCCGGGACCCCGACGCCGATGGTGTCGCCGAAGCAGACCTCGTCGACCCCAAGGTCGAGGAGCGCCAGCCCGACAGCGGCCGCGCGGGCAGGTTCCACGCGCCCGATGTAGGGGCAGCCGAAGGCGGTCGAGACGTAGCCGCGCCGCCACCATCCAGCCTGCGCCGCCTGTTTGACGAGCGGCGCGAACGTGCTGAGCGATTCGGCTACCGTCATGCCGATGTTGTGGGCGGTGAAGGCATCGCTGGCGGCGGTGAAGACAGCCATCGCCGTGGCGCCCGCTGCCTCGGCACGTTCGAGCCCTTGCTGGTTGGCGACCAGGACGGGGTAGCGCACATCCTCCGTCGCGCCTTCGCGGGGCAGCGTCGGAAGCAGCTCGTCGGCGTCCGCCAGCTGCGGGATGGCGCGCGGCGAAACGAAGCTGGTGGCCTCGACCTCGCGCAGGCCCGCAGCCACAAGGCGTTCGATGAAGCGGCGCTTCGTGTCCGTCGGGACGAGCGCCGACTCGTTCTGCAGGCCGTCCCGCGGCCCGACCTCGTAGATGCGGACCTGGTCGGGCAACACCATAGGACGAGTGTAGGCCTCGTCAACCGCCGAGTTCGACGAGGACGTCACCGCGCTGCACGGCCTGGCCAGGCTTGACCAGGATCCGCTCGACCGCGCCGGCGACTGGGGCGCTGATGGCGTTCTCCATCTTCATCGCCTCGAGGATCAGCAGGACCTCGTGCGCCTCGACCGTCTGGCCCGCGCGAACGCGCACACCTCCGACGACGCCGGGCATGGGCGCGATGATCGCCGCCGCGACGCCGTCTCCATGGTGGGCCGCCCGGACGGCAGCGTCGACGGTCGGCGGCGCAGCCAGCCTGGCCCGGACGGCACGGCCATCGACATCGAGCACGATGCCCCCCGACGGGTCCGCTGCCCGAGCGAACCATGGCAAGTCGCCAGCCGCCTGTGCGCCGGCAGGATCACCGGATGCGACGACCGCCATCGGCCCTGGACGCTCGTTCAAAGGGACGATGCGCCGCTCGCCCTCGATCTCGATGGCCAAGCGTCGTGCACCGTTGAGCCGGAAGCCCGCGTCAAGACCGGCGCCGCTCACGGCAAGGAGTGCCGAGGCGGCCGCTGTCCAGACCGTCTCGGGCAGCTCCGGCTCCGGGTGCCATCCGGTCTCGATGGTGTCGGTCCGCGTGTCGCCGGCGACCACGTCGGGCAGCGCAAGGAGCGCCGCGAGGGCGCCGCGGTTCGTGGTCAGCCCGAGGATCCGGGTGGCGGCGAGTGCCTCGCTGATGCGAGCCAGCGCCGACCGACGGTCGGAGCCGGTCGCGATGAGCTTGGCCAAGAGCGGGTCGTAACGAGTGCCGACCTCGTCGCCCTGGGCGATGCCGGCGTCGACCCGGATGCCCGCACCCGCCGGCCAGTGGACCCCGAGCACGGGACCGACTGCCGGCAGGAAGCCATGCCAGGGATCCTCGGCGTACAGCCGCGCCTCGAACGCATGCCCGGTGACCCGGACGTCAGCCTGTCCCAGCCACAATCGGTCGCCGCCAGCAAGGCGGAGCTGGGCGGCGATCAGGTCGATGCCCGTGACCGCCTCCGTGACCGGATGCTCGACCTGGAGGCGAGCGTTCATCTCCAGGAAGACGAACGCGCCATCGTCGGCCAACAGGAACTCGGCGGTCCCGACGCCCACGTAGCCGGCCGCCTTCGCCAACCTCAGGGCAGCCTTGCCCAACCGATCCCGGAGGTCGCGGCCGACGCCCGGCGCGGGAGCCTCTTCCACGACCTTTTGGTGTCGGCGCTGAAGGGAACAGTCTCGTTCACCGAGGTGGATCCCCGCGCCATGGCCGTCGAGGAGGAGCTGGACTTCGACGTGCCGCGGCCGGTCGAGATAGCGCTCGACGATCAGGCGGTCGTCGCCGAAGGCCGCCTTCGCCTCACGGCGGGCAGATGCCAGTGTCCCGCGCAGCTCCGCGGGAGTGCGCAGGACATGCATCCCCTTCCCGCCCCCGCCTGCACTCGGTTTGACGATGACCGGGTATCCGATGCGTGCGACCTCGCGCCGCAGTACGGCGTCCGATTGGCCGCGCCCGTCATAGCCCGGAAGGACGGGGACGCCGACCTGGAGCGCCAGCCGACGCGCGGCGGCCTTGTCGCCCAGCGCCCGCATCGCGCTCGCGGGCGGGCCGATCCAGGTCATCCCGGCCGCCGTGACCGCCTCGGCAAACTCGGGCCGTTCGGCCAGAAAACCATAGCCCGGGTGGACGGCGTCGGCGCCAGCAGCGATCGCTGCCGCGATGATGCCCGGCCCATCGAGGTAGTCGGTCGGCAGCGGGACGACCTCGTCGGCCGCTCGTATCCACCAGCTCTCGCGCTGATCGTCCGATACCAGGGCCAGCACGGCGATGCCCATGCCGCGGCAGGTGCGCGCGATCCTGACGACGATCTCGCCGCGATTGGCGACCAGGACCCGGCGGATCGTGCGGAGGCGTCCCGATGGCTCGGCTCCGCGGGCCATGCGCTGCGCAGCGACATCGAGCGGCCGTTGCAAGGCGCTCGATGGGACCTTGTGTCGCTTTCCAACGGGTACGGCGTCGATAACCCCGTCCCGGATCCACCTTTGCACCGTCCTCGGTGTGACTCCGAGGAGATTCGCCACCTCAGAAGGCGTCAGTAGGTCGCTCATGGTACGAATCGTCGCATTGTCCGCCGATCTGTCAACCCCACGACCCAGCCTGGAGCGGCCGAGCTACCGGTCCCTCTCGTCGGGCATCCAGCTCGCGGGCCGCTTCTCGAGGAAGGCTCGCAGACCCTCCTGGCCTTCGGCGCTGGTCCGTTGGCCGGCGATCTTGCGCGCGGTGTGCCAGCGGGTCGAGGCATGCGGCAGGCCGCGGACCTCGCGCACGATGGCCTTCGCCGCGCGAGCCGCTGTCGGTCCCGCGGCGAGCAGGTCGGTGATTGCGGTGTCGACCGCCGCGTCGAGCGCCTCGTCGCCCTCCACGACCTCATGGACGAGGCCGATGCGCAGCGCCCGCGTGGCGTCGAAGCGGCGACCGCCCGGGAACAGGGCGCGAGCGTGGGTCTCGCCGATCTTGGCGATGACGAAGGGACTGATGACCGCAGGCAGGATGCCCAATCGTGTCTCCGTGAACCCGAACCTGGCGCCGGCCTCGGCGATGACGAGGTCGCTGACCGCGCACAATCCCATGCCGCCGCCGAGCGCCGCTCCCTGGACACGCGCCACGACCGGGGCAGGACAGTGGTCGATGGCATCGAACATCTCGGCCATGGCCATCGCGTCCTGCTCGTTCTGTTCGACCGAGAGGCCCACGCTGGCGCGCATCCAGGCGACGTCCGCTCCGGCGCAGAATGTCGGTCCATCGCCCATGAGGACGACAGCCCGCAGGCGGTCGGCCGGTTCGTCCGCCAGGCGATCGAAGGTCCGGCGCAGGGCGCCGATGAGCTCGGCGTCGAAGGCGTTGTGGTGGTCCGGACGATCGAGGACGACGCGGACGACGACACCCTCGGGCTCCGAGCGCTCCACCCGCAGCGGCGCGCTCATCGAGCCAGGCTCACGATCCGTCCGGGAGTGGCACGGGGTAATTGCCGCGCACGTGCAGCCGCACCAGGCCCATGCCCGTCAGGTTGCGCTCAGAAGCGCCACCTAACTCCGCTTGCGAGGTCACCATGTCGCAGTTGAGGGCAGAGGCTCGGCGAGCCCGGTCGGCGATGAGGGCACGGTGGATCCCGCGACCACGGAACGCCGGCAGCACCGCGGCCGGGATCAGCCCGCCGACACGCGCGCGGCTATAGAGCCCGGCCGCCGCTGCCGCACGACCGTCGATCTCGGCCAGCAGGCATTGCATGCCCGGCAGCTGGGCGATGTGCGGGGCGGCGGCCAGCCAGGCCTCGCCCTCGGTGCCGGCGATGCCGAACGCCTCGAGCAGGATGCGTTGCCAGGCGTCGGCTTCGTCCGCCTCCACCCTTCGGATCCGAAGTCCGGGCACGGTCGGTCCCACCGGGACCCGATCCGGCTCGATGGCCAGCACGGAGACCTGCTGGTCGGGTGCGACGCCCGGTGCCGGCGGTTCGACATCCACCAGCCACCCGTGCACGGCGTTGTCGCGAAAGTGATCGACGATGACGTGGCGCAGGTTGGGCACCATGCGCAGGCCGAAGGCGCGGTTGAAGTTCATGCCCGGAAGGCTCGGCGCGGCGCAGGCATACGCGTCGCCCAGGTCCAGCAACCGCAGGTCAGCGCCGGCGGCGGCGACCGCCGCCCAGGTCGCCTCCCAGAAGCGCACCTCGTGCCGCTCGAGGCGCTCGAGCAGCAGGTGCAACGAGGCGCTCGTTTCGGGCAACGGCGGCAGGACGGCGAACGCCTCGCCGGTCGAAACCGTGCCCTCCGTCGACACGCGGGCATAGACGCGGGAGTCGCTGGGGAAGCGCAGGATCGAGATGCGCCCGGACTTGCCGTCGCTGAAGCTGTCCCGGATCGTGTCACAGGGGTTTGCCGGTGCGGAGATCTCGAGCTCGAGGCCGCCGTCGAAGCGCAGCCGCGAACCAGGCTCCAGACGCGCCAGCTCGACGCCCTCGGTCGTCAGGTTCTCGCCGACCGAGCCGGGCACGATGGGGTGGCCCTCGGCGGCGACTCGCCGGATGACCTCGATGGCCAGGAGACAGACCGCCCGATGTGGACCGCCATGGATACCCGGATGGGCCTGTACGTCGCCGTCCAGTCCGAGCCGTCTCACCAGGGCTCCCGGAACAGCGTGCTTGGGCACGCCACCGGGCGAAACGTTGACCCGGACGACCCGCCCGACGCCGAGCGGCACGTCGACTTCCGTGGCGCGAGCGACCTCGACCATGGCGCCGATGCTACACGGGGACGAGCGCCTCGGGTCCATCGGGCGGCGGGAGGCCCAGCGCATCGGC